>JAHFND010000022.1 GCA_023267475.1 bacterium
CCATGTGCAGGTATTACATCCGGCACACTTACTTTACCTGTTATGTTTAATGTCTCACCTATTTTATATTTTGGATAAAGTGGTGTGCGAAGTTGTATGTTACGCACAGTGTCATCAGATATTATTGGATGCACATTAAATATTTGATATGCATCTTTTGATTCAGGTGAAGAAATTATTGAGGCATCAAACGTACAACTTTTTTCACAAATAAAATTATTCTTTTCTTCTACTAATTGCACTCGCACAATTCCAATTATCATTCCAATACAAAATAAAATTGTAATGAAAGGAATTTTGTGTTTACTGTAGGCTGTTGTCTGCCGTCTATTGGCTAACAGCAATGGCGCTTGTGTGAACACAAGCGCCATTGCTGTTACTGCTATCTCTGTCGCAAAATTTGAAACCTCTCCGACTACTATTCCTAATCCAACTCCAACAATAAATATAATTGTCTTAAAGTGTGTACTCATTCCTTGGACCTCTGTATAATCGCAAATCATTTGCATCATCTGCACACATTGTCGCTATAGTATCAGCTCTCTCATTCATCACCACCCCCACATGTGCTGGTACATATTTCCATGTGACTTTCACTCCGCTTTTCTTTAATCTATCTTCTTCTTTTTTTAAATCCTGCCAAAGTTCTTTATTAAGCACTGGCTTTTTTGTAGACCCTTTCCAACCTTTTGCTATCCATCCATCTATCCATTCCGTCATCCCCTTTTTTACATATTGACTATCAGTACACACTTCCACTTCTTTCGCTTCTTTTCCTATTTCACGAAGTCCCATAATCGCCCCGAGTAATTCCATCCTATTATTTGTCGTATGATCTTCTCTTCCACCCAATTCAATCACTTCCTCCGGTGTCATAATTATCGCCCCCCATCCCCCTTTCCCCGGATTACCCCTCGAGCTCCCATCTGTATAAATAGTGATTTTCATATATAAATTATATCACCTCCTTTATCCTCAACCTTAACTCTGTTTTTCCTCTAAATACACTCTTTTCTATGTGGGCAAGCAAGGTGTGCTCCTTTTTTATTTTTTCTTCCAGTTCTTTTGGTGCAAAAAACATAATTGCTTTTTTCTCACCATAGAAAACCTCTAAATGCTCCCCTTTCTTCCCAAACCATCTCACAGATAAAGGTGTCACACTTTTAAATGCGAACAGTGGCTTCTCATTTCCCACTCCAAATGGCGCGAGCGCATTTATCGCATTATGCGTCACATGATTTACATCTCCTATATTTAAATATGCATGCGCGACAGTCTCCTCATTCCCTAAATCTTTTATCTCCACATGCTTGTACGCTTCATTTAATGCATTTGATAATTCCCCCACCTTACCAATCGCACATTCGAATCCTCCCGCTTGTTCATGTCCACCTGAATGTGTAATCACACTTGGAAACATTTCTTTTGCAATCGCCATGAGTTCTACTACATGCACGTCCCCTCGCGAACGACATGACCCTTTCACCACACTTTTATCATCTCCTTGCCCCCACACGAATGTCGGCTTCCCTGTTTCATCAATTATATTCTGCGCAATAAGTCCAAGTATTCCCGCACCCCACGAAATATCTCCGACCACTACCACATCATTTTTATACGCATCGTGGTCAAAAGAAATATTTTTTACAATATCTTTCACTCCAAGTTTTCTCTCTGTATTTAATAATTCCAAGTCATCTACAAACTTCTGCGCAGCTAAAGCATTTTTTTCATACAACATTTTATGAGCTTGTACCGGGTCCCCCATTCGGCTCGCTGCATTTATTCTCGGTGCGATAGTAAAAGCGATATCATCTTCTGTTAAATGTTCTTTCGACACGCCTTGTGCGTAAAAAATATGATTGAGCCCATGACGCTTCGTCTGTCGTAATACTTTCAAACCAAAATGTGCGAGCGCACGATTCTCTTTCACAAGTGGTACCATATCCGATATCGTAGATATTCCTACTAAGTCGAGCAACCACTTTTCATATCCATCTTTTAATTTTGAAACAGTATCGAGCACCGCTTGAAAACTTTTCTTGCTCGACTTCTTCTCTTTTTTCAAACTTTGTAATAATGCGCAAGATAATTTCCAAGCCACTGCACATCCACACAACATATCATCATGATACTTACACACATCTTGTTTAGAATTTATCACTGCTACTGCGTCTGGCACCACTTGTTTTTTCTTTCCACTCTTTAATTCTTTATGAATAGGTAAGTGATGATCCGTGACTATCATATCTACTCCCACACTCTTCGCATATTCCACTTCTTCAATATTCGTAATCGCCAAGTCCACAGTGATAATAAGTGTTACACCTTTTTCTTTTAAAATATCTATCGCGTGTTTATGCACGCCATATCCTTCATTGTGACGATGCGGAATATATAACTCCACTGGATAACCAATGTCATCAAAAAATGTTCGAAGTAGTACTCCTCCTGGTATTCCATCACAATCATAATCACTATAAATCGCTATCTTCTCCCCTTTCTTAATCGCACCGATAATTCTCTCCACCGCTTTCGTCATTCCATAAATCAAAAATGGATCTCCAATATCTTTTTCATAACTCGGATTCATAAAACTCTCCGCTTCTTTCTTATTTTTTATCCCACGCTGTGCAAGCAACTGAAGAGTAAGTGGATGTACGTCCAAATCTCCAAACATTTCTTTTAGTTTCTCCTCCCTCACTTCTTCTCGCACAGAAAATTCACTCATCTACGCAGTATACCAGTACTCACCTTTTCATTTTGTCTTTTATAAAAAAATAAAAGACAAAATATCTACTTAACCTTGAATTGCTTTTTAATTTCTTGCACCATCTCTATATTTTTCTCCTCCATCTCTTTCTTTCCCCTCTCACCTAGCGCTTTCAATTCATCAACTGACATTTTCATAAGCTCTACTGCGCGATTATCTAGATATTCTTCAGTATTTCTACTTGGTTCTTCCAACACTTCATCAAATAACGCATGCAAAACATACCCAACCTTTGGCCCAGCGGATTCTTTCGTTACTTCCATTATTCTTTTCCCGTCCGTCTTCAGCATTTTTAATGAAACTGGATCTTGTAATGCTTGTTCCACCATAGATTCATACATTCTCAAACGATATGGCTCTTCTTTTGGTCTCCCTGTTCCTATTCTGTCACAAATACGCAAATCAATCAGATCCCAAATGTTTTCCTTTCCTACATTTGTGATAAGTCGTCTTACTGCAGAGAGTGTAATCTGCTCAGTATCAGAGAAAAACATGTGCCAACGCACAAACATCGACACTTTTTCAATCATTTCCTTTGGAAACTTCAATCTTTCCATAATTTCACGTGTAACACGCCCACCAACTACGTCATGTCCATAAAATGTATAATCACTCTTCTCTTTTGAGAACCTACGTGTCTCTGGTTTTGAAATATCATGGAAGATAGCAGAGAGACGCACATGTAGTGGCCATTTTTTATCTGCAGAGTGCTGAAGTGTACGAAGATTATGCTCCCATACGTCGTATTTATGTGCTTGATTCTGTTCTATTCCTATTCCCCTCTCTAATTCCGGCACAATATACTCAAGTAATCCTACATCTTTCATGATCATAAATCCTCGCATAGGAAAATCGGTCATTATAAGCTTCACAAACTCATCTCTTATTCTTTCTGTTGATATATTTTTAAGTAAATGCGCATTTCTCTCTATACTTTCACGTGTAACGGGATGAATATCAAAGTCCAACTGACTTGCAAGACGTATAGCGCGCATTAAACGTAATGCATCTTCATTGAAACGCACGTCTCCACTCCCTACAGTGCGAATGATTTTGTCCTTTATATCTTCTGCTCCACTAAATGGATCTACTAACTCCCCCGTCACTGGATTGTACGCAATGGCATTAATTGTTAAATCACGACGTTTTAAATCATCTTCGATGTCTTTACTCCAAATTACTTGATCGGGGTGTCTATTGTCAGAATATGTCGTCTCAAGACGATATGGAGTCACTTCCACAATCTTTACAGTCTCATCACTACAAATTGGAAGATTTTCTTCCCCACAAGTCACCACCCCTACCGTTCCATAAGAGTTTTCATAAAATGTCTTTGGGAATAATGCGATAATCTGCTCTGGTGTAGCATTCGTCGTAACATCATAATCCTTTGGCTTTGTACCGATAATCAGATCACGAACACATCCTCCAACAAGAAAAGCTTCAAACCCTGCATTTTGAAGCACGGCAAGTACCATCATCACCTCTTTTGGTATCGTAGTTTTAATTATTTCCTGTATTTGTGACATAGATTATGTTAGAATTTCTTTGTAAATTAAGCTTCTGTGGTGAAATGGATATCATTACGGTCTTCGGAACCGTCGTTCCTGGTTCGAATCCAGGCAGAAGCACAAAAAGTGTTATTTATATTGGTTTATTACACTAGTGTACCGTTACATGTGTAACAAAAGTGCTGGTTGTCCCCTGTTTGGTCTGACTAGGAAACGTTTTGCCATGAGCGGCGTAGGAGAATCGGTCACCTCGTCTCGTCTCTCGATTCTCTCGAGACAGTAGACTCCGCGACCCCTATTCGATTCTCCAAGTAAGCCAAGCAGTTGGCTTACATACGCCCACAAAAACACTCACTTCGTTCCTGTTTTTAGTGCGGCGTAGGAGAATCGAACTCCTGTCTCAACCTTGGCAAGGTCGTGTTCTACCACTAAACCAACACCGCATTGAAAAACATTGTAACATAAGACCTCTACACTGAGAAGATATTCACAAAAGGCATTGAATATGGGGATAACCCTGTGGAGTAGGTGCATAAAAGACAGTAAAGTACGTATAGGGCAGACTATACACGTGATGGCTTTAATTGCAAAATACTCTTATAAAATAAAGGTTTTTAAAAGGCATATGACTTTTTTATAAAGGATAATAAGACATACGTTTCACGTGAAACAAGAATAAAAAACCCTTAGACTATATGGCAGAACACAATGAAATAGGTAAAATAGGCGAAAATATAGCTAAAACGTTTCTTATGAAACATGGTTTTTCTATACTCGAGACTAATTATAGGACCCATTTCGGTGAAATAGACATAATTGCCAGAAAAGACAACAAGATAAGGTTTATTGAAGTAAAGAGTGTAAAAGTCAGAGATTTTTCTAGTATAGATACATTACACGTGAAACCAGAAGATAACTTAACAGGGGAGAAATGGAAGAAGGTTGTAATCAGCTCAGAAATATATTTAAGAAACAGGGGAGTTACACATGAAACAAGATGGCAAATAGATCTAGCGTGCGTATATATAAATACTGAAACAAGGGAGGGGAAAGTCTATCTGCTGGAGAATGTGAATAAGGAGTAGGGGAATGCGTATTATAAAATATGTGTTAGAATACACCTTACGTTTCAATGAAGAAATACGGAATGTGGTGTAACGGCTAACATCCCTGGTTTGGGACCAGGTGACTCCGGGTTCGAATCCCGGCATTCCGACCAAGACAAAGAAAAACAGCAGAATCTCTGCTGTTTTTCTTTTTCTGTGCGGCGTAAGAGAATCGAACTCTTGTCTCCTGCTTGGAAGGCAGGCATTCTACCACTAAACCAACACCGCGACTTCTTATTTGTACAGAATTATACTAACATAATTTGTATCTAAATTCAAAAAGGTATTATACTGATAAAATATGAACTTCAATCAATCCCCAGAAAATAATATTTTAGAATTTAAACCACAAGGAAAACCATCTCTTATTGCCAGCCCTGAATCTAGAGCAAAAAATATTGAAGAATTAAAAGCGGAAAAAGAATCACTACTACTTGCAATAAAAAACCTAACAGATGCTATACGAGATAGGGGAACAAGTCCAGAACTAGAAGGAAAACTAAAAGGAAATCAAACTTTACTAGAAGATGTAGAACTAGCAATAGAAGAGAAGGAAGGTTTTATACCAGAAAAAGGTCTAGAAATGGCGGCTTAAAAAAATACAAAAGCGCGACCTAACGGTCGCGCTTTTGTATTTAAAGATTGTGTTAATTACTTAACTGCATCCTTAAGTGCCTTTGCTGCTGAGAACTTAGGAACTTTTGTAGCAGAAACATGAACTGTTTCTCCTGTCTTTGGGTTTCTTGCTTCACGCGCTTTACGCATTTTTACAGAAAACTTTCCAAGACCTGCGATAGCAACCTCATCACCCTTTGCAAGAGTTTTTACGATTGTACCGAAGACTGTTTCCACAACCTCTTCTGCTTGCACCTTTGTTGAACCAAGTACTGCATGCACTGCTTCAACGAGTCCTGCTTTATTCATAGAGTTTGATTGTTATGATATTACGTTTTTCCTAGGATCGTAATATCAAAAAATAAATTTATTAATTTCCTCGTATGCTAAAACACACGATAGGATAAAATCATTATATACTGCAGGCCTTTTTTAGCAAGCCAGATAAACACACAAAAATATTTTGTCAAAATTATCTAAATATATATAAAAAACAAATTCCCCGCGATACTTTGCGGGGAATAGGGGATCTGACTACCCGATTACTGCTTTGTAATCGGGTTACTGATCTTGAATTCTGGTTTTTTCTTTGCCGGACGACATTGTACCGGCTTTTCATCGACGAACGTGGCACACAGCGAGCGAAGATTTCTCTTCTGCCTGGTGATGAGAGATTTCTGATTCTCTATCATCTCTCTTGCTCCATCTAAATCACCAGAAAGTTTCTCTACTTCTTCGGAAGCCTCTCTGGCCTCCTCTGAAACATTGAGGAAGTCACGATAAAGGTACGAATACCTTTCGCGAGACTTCTCCAATCCAGCATGTAGATAAATCAGACTACCTAGCAGAAGCAGTGCAAGCACCGCGCTAAGTAGGCGATGATTCCTTACACGCCTAGCGTGAGCTGCTATTTCTGCCTTCGCCCTCTCCTTGAGAGAGTCCATTTCTTTATCTGAAGCCATACAAACCTCCTTTTATATTATGCCTTAGCAAGCGCACAAATTATTGACTGATCTGATGGGAACACTACAAGAAAACATTATAGGTGTCAATTTTAAATTAGCGAGCAAACTCGATTACGCGACTCTCGCGAATAACATGTATCTTTATCTCTCCAGGGAATCTTAACTCTTGCTCTACACGAATAGCAATCGCGCGTGCGAGATTTCTTGCTTCTAAATCACTTACTAAGGTAGGGGATACAAATATTCTGATTTCTCTTCCTGCTTGAAGTGCGTATACACGTTCAATACCGGTAAATGACATCGCTAGTGCTTCTAAATCTTCTAGACGTTTAATGTATCTATCCACTGTGTCACGACGAGCGCCAGGACGGCCACCACTTATAGCATCTGATACTTGTACGATTACACTTTCGATAGTTTCATAAGGATACTCTTCATGATGTGCTTGCATTGCGAGCATTACTCTTTCATCTACTCCATATTTCATTAAAATTTTCCTTCCAATCTCTACATGTGTGCCTTGTATTTCATGATCTACTGCTTTTCCTATATCGTGAAGAAGTGCGCCAGCTTTAGCCACGTGTACATCCGCACCTAATTCTTGTGCGAGTATTCCAGAAATGTGTGCCATCTCAATAGAATGATCTAAAACATTCTGACCATAGCTTGTTCGGAAATATAATCTTCCAATAATTGGAATAAGTTCTTCTGGAATAGAGAGTAGTCCACATGCAAGGACTGCTTCTTCTCCTTTCTTTCTCATAAATACTCCTATTTCTTTTTTTGCTTTTTCTAAGCACTCTTCAATCTTTGCAGGCTGGATACGGCCATCTTTAATTAACATTTGAAGTGCATTAACAGCAATCGCACGACGCACAGGGTCGAAACATGATACGACGATTGCATTCGGCACTTCATCCACCAAGAGTTCTACACCGGACAATCTTTCAAATGTTTTTATATTACGTCCTTCCTTCCCAATTATCTTTCCTTTTACTTCTTCAT
>JAHFND010000002.1:0-4316 GCA_023267475.1 bacterium
TGTGATGTCTAAGAAATTATTCAAGTGTGTCGGCGAAAGCATATACCCTTCTATCACTTTTTGCAATAATGCTTTTTCATCATGAGCAAATGGTGGTGTGTGATATACCTGCAATCCTTGTGTTAAAAGTTCTGACGAATCTATAAATGGAGTTTTACTATTTTCTACATCAGTTGCAGATAAGAATCGCAGTGGACTATTATGATGTGTGATATATAGCGTGTGACGCGCACGAGTTAATGCTACATAGAATAATCTGATGAAATCGTCCTCAGTATCGCCTGCACTTCCAAGTGGTAGATTCTCTGGAAATGAAAGTGAACTTCCTTTTTTCTTTTCAGCCCAAATGTCGTCATCAACACCTACGACAAATACATAAGCAAACTCAAGACCTTTCGCGCCATGAGATGTAAGAAGTGACACAGAATTTTCATTGTGGGCAAATGGTGTCTCATTTATTAGTGCGATATTGTAATCGGTATGCATATCTACGAATGCTCCGACATCATGAGTGCGAAGTGTTTCACCTTCTTTATATTCACGTAACGCTCGCATGAATACGCGAAGTGATGAAAGGAAGTTTATATAAGAACTAGAGTTTTCTTTTAGTGCGTTTTTACCAAAGTAATATTCTTTATATGGAGAAGTAAAAGAAGTCTTTAGTGTGATTGGAAAATTATACGGCGTATCATCGTCATCATTCTCGTTTTCTTTTGTAAGTGGAATATCTTTACTACCGATAAGCATATCTAAAACAATTTCAAGGGGTGCAGTCTGTGCGAGTATTCCAAGCTCAATTAAGAAATCTGATAAATCACGAATGTGTTCGTCGCTTGATGATTGCATTGCGGATAACCAAGAAATGTTTTCTTTCTTTGCGTATTCAGCGATTTTCCAAATAGAGATACGGTCGATATTCCAAAATGGGAATGATAGTATTTGTGGCAATAAATCATCTCTAGAAAGTGTGTTATCACCAACCGTACTTAGATATCTACATAGCATGATTAATTCTTTTACATGCACTTCGTCGAATACATTTTCTTTACGGGTGTATGTATATGGCACATGCAATGTGTCTAAATATGGAAGTAATGTGATGAGTTGATTATGTTTACGAGCAATGAGTGCTATTTCTTTAGCTTCCACTTTTTCTTTTAGAAGTTTATCTACCTGATGTGCGATATATGCACACTCCTCTTCTTCACTTCCAAATGAATTAATATGAATATTCCCTTTTTCTAATTTTGTATTCTTTGCAAGTAATTCCTTACTAATCTTTTCTCTATTTTCCAGACGATTTACCCCTTGTAGAACGATTTGTCGCGCAAAGTCCAAGACTTTTTGTGTAGAGCGATAATTTTCAGTGAGTACTATCATCTCCACGTCACTATATAGTTCTTTAAAAGAATGTATATTTGATATTTCCGCGCCTTGGAATTTATAGATGGCTTGATCATCATCTCCCACCACACAAACGTTCGGCCTTCCTTCATGAACAGGATTACTTGATAACGCTTTCACTAAAAGTAATTGGGCATTATTTGTATCTTGGAATTCATCCACCATAATGTATTGGTATATTTCTTCTAATTCTGTGCGAAGTGTCACGTTTTTTTCGAGTTCACTCACTACTTCAAGAATCATGTCTTCGTAGTCGAAGTAACCATCTTTGTGTAATGAATCTTGATACATTTGGTATACATCTGCTAATGCAAATAATTTTGGAAGATTTAAATAATCTTTGAATACTCTATTTCCATTTTCATCTTTCCCTGTGAATTCGCTTTTCCAAGTAGATAAAGGTGTAGTCTTCTCGGTATTATCACATTCTTCTAAGACTCTTTCAATTGACTTTGCATAAGCAGAACCAATACTTGTGTTTGTTTTCTTTATTTCTTTTTTAATTGTTTCAAATGCTGGTATAGAATCCTTTCCGATTCTTTCAGGTAAATGTTTTGCTAGTATTTTATTTAGTTCTGAAAAGGCATTACTATTTTCTTCTAGTATTTCTTTGAATCGTGAAGGTGTAAGACCTCCCTTTTTAATATCTTTTATTCTGCTCTGAGATGCTTGTAAGTATGCGTAGCCTCTTTCAGGATGATATCCTCCTAAAATGTGTTTATGTGGGAGATTTTTAAATATTGTTTCTAATATTTCACTTTGGTTTAAATCACTGGCTGGTCTAAAGTGTGTAGCTTCAAAGAAATATTCTGGATATCTCCCAATAATATCAGTACAAAAAGAATGGAATGTATATATTGCTACACGATAAGCATCTCCACCAATTAGAGATTCTAATCTCTCGCGCATATTTAAGGCTGCTGTTTCTGTAAATGTAAGTAATAAAATATTTGAAGCTTTTGCAGTGCCATTTTTAAGAATGTTTCCGACGCGAAGTGAGAGAAGTTCAGTCTTCCCACTTCCAGGACCAGCAATCACCATAACAGGGCCATCTGTGGTGTCTACAGCACGCTTTTGTTCCTTGTTTAAGGATTTGTATCTTTGTTCGAATTGATTATCAAATGTTTTATCTTTCATAATTTTCTACGAGATCCTTAAATTCAGAAATACATGCAGATAATCTTTTTGATAAATTATTATCTACGCCTAATTTTTTTTCTACTATTTTTAAAACGGATTCATAGAACCATAAATTATTTTTCACGCTAGCATCAAATTTTTTTACAAAAGATTCTCCTTCTTTTTTATAATCACGTAAAAAGGTTTCTATATTATGTATTTTATCTGCTGCAGATACTATAGAGCTTTCTACAGGAGCAGATTTTAATGTTTCTAAATATCTTTCTCGAGTCTTTAGCCACCTTACTTCTCTGTCAAAGTCTAGAGAGCGTTCTTTTATCTCCGTCACCCCTTTTACTATGCTAGCTATTCTCTCTCCATGATCAGATATGAGTTTTTCATGAGTATATCCTTCTACATCCTCTACTGAGTCATGCATTAGACCAGCTATGATTACATCTTCATCGTCAGTTTCATTTCCTATTATTGTTGCTACAGAAATAAGATGACTGATGTATGGCGTCCTTTCAGCATCTTTTCTGGTTTGGTCTCTGTGTAGCTGAGAAGCTAATTTTATAGCTTCATCTAAGCGTGGAGTAAGATTCATATATCTTATTATAGCAAGAAACCAGTCATTTTATAACTGGTTTCTTGCTAGCACTTTTTATTACTTTACCTTTTTTGGTTTCTTTTTTTCACGTGTTCCGTGTTGTTCTTTTTTTGCCATATGTATACAGTATATAGATTACAAGGAATATAAAAAGTGGATAAAATAAATCCTTGACAATTGTATTAAAAAAATGTATATTCAAATTATCCGTTAGTTCTCCTTTGACGGATGTCCACCCTCCTCCCTGGTGGACGCAGTCTTTGCGGGGCGCTAGTCGCCCCGCTTTTTTTCTTTCTTATTTCTTTATATAACTAACTGGTATTTTAAAGTTACTTGTTTTATCTTGTATATAAAATAAAAAACCTATTAAAATTAAGGTGCTTAATAAAATACTGAGAATATCTATAATTGTCACCCTGCTATTGATTTTTTTTAAATAATCTTGTATACTAGTTCCCATAACTATTAATTACTTGCATTTTTAAGTATAAGCTATGGCAACAAGAAAAGCCGCAGGTTCGGCAAAAAACCTAACAGATAGTAAGCCAAAGTACCTAGGTACTAAGCTTTATGCAGGAGAAACAGCATCAGCTGGAGCTATTATCGTACGTCAGAGAGGTACTAAGATTCTTCCTGGTAAAAATGTAGGGCTTGGAAAAGATCACACATTATTTGCTCTAAAGAGTGGAATCGTATCTTTCTCAGATAGACGTATGAAGCATCTAGACGGATCAATCAAGAAGAAGAAGGTGGCAAACGTAGAAGCCAAGTAAATTTAAGCAATATAAAACCGGACTTACAAGTCCGGTTTTATATTGCTAGTTTATTTTTCTGGGAAAAGTCTACTTTTATTATCTAAAAGAATTTTTTCTAATTCTTCCCAATATGGAAGCAGTTCTGGAGAAAGACTTGCTTTGGCTTTTTTCTTTCCAAGTAGCATGTCTAGTGTGACTCCTTGGTCTTTCCATAATCTTCCACCATCTAAATAAATCTCTAATACTGGATGAATTTTATCTAAGACATAAACAAAGTTACTTTCTTTATCTAGTTTTTGTTCATAATTTAAAATCGTTTGATGTAAATCTTTAAACTCTGGAAACTCTTTTTCTATACGCAATCTCGCATCTTCTTCTCTTTCTTTTTTACTATCGTGATCTTCTTGATTTTTTGAGTATAGGAAAGT
>JAHFND010000002.1:4326-34021 GCA_023267475.1 bacterium
GTCATGTATCAAAGCATATTCTATTAAAAGACTTTTATTTAAGTCTAAAGAATTACTATCTGATATATACCAAGCAAGCATCGCAAGTTGGTAGCTATGTTCTACGTCATTTTCAGAAGTGTCTTTACCCTGATGATAAATAGTTCTTTTAACATCTTGAAACTTATTAAGAAGTTTTGTAAAACTTAAGATGTTATTTAAGTTGAACATGTAGATTTTATTTTACTTCTATACTTATCTTTTCTTTACTATTACCCTGCTTTAATTCTACTGTGTGATCTCCAAGAGACTTTATTGGAGTTGCGATAATAATTTGTTTTGCATCTATAGAAACGTGAGCTAGATTAAATATTGCATCCACTATGTCCACTTCTTTTATTTGAGCAAAAAGTTGGCCTTTTGCATCTGCTTTTTTACCAGTTATAACTATTTTGTCCTGACGAAGTTTATCTACTAATTGTGCGAAGATGCTAGTTTCTAATTCTTTCTTATGTTTTTTAGAATCTTCTTTTTGTTTCCACTTCGCGAGTTCCCCTGCAGTTGCAAGAAGTGCCTGTTTTTTAGCAATAAGAACATTTATGGCGTATCCTTCTGCCACATCTTTTACTTCCCCTCTTTTACCAAGTCGTGCAATATCTTGTAATAGTATTACTTTCATCCCCCTATACTACTTCATTGTCTTAACAACTTCAATGGCCTTCAAAAGCTGATTATCGAGCACTATACCCTTCTTATCTTTCATAGTTGTCGTAGCTACCACCTCTACATCTGGTTTAATTCCACTTTCAGAAATATTTACTCCGTTTGGTGTGTACCATTTTGCAATAGTTACTTTAAGAGATGAACCATCATCAAAGTTTACAAGTTCTTGAACAGAACCTTTACCAAAACTTTTTTCTCCAACAACCTTTGCAATACCTTGGTCTTTTAGAGCGCCAGCAAATATCTCAGATGCAGACGCAGATCCACCATCTACTAACACTACCACTTTCGTTCCGTCTGGTAGTCCTGTTAACCCTGTACTTCTATGATTTATTACAGTTTCTGCTTTTCCTTGTTTTTCACTCACCACCACTTGGCCTTCTTTTAGGAAATAACTAGACATGTTTACAGCTGCTTCAAGATATCCTCCTGGATTACCACGTAAGTCGATCACCATGTACTTAAGTCCTGAAGTTATGAAATCATTTATAGCATTACGGAATAAGTCCGGTGATTCAGCTGAGAAATTGTATAGATGTATTACAAAAGCTCCATTCTTTTTCTCAGAATCAAGTGTAGGAATCTTTATTTCCTTACGAGTGATGGTGATGTCTACTACTTTTTTCGCATTTTTATGTAAGACGCTGATTATGACTTTCGTATCTATTTTCCCACGGATCATATTCACTGCTTCGTCTGAAGAAAGCCCAATCATATTCTTTCCGTCTACTGCTGTGATGATGTCTCCTGCTAAAATTCCTGCCTTCATTGCTGGAGAATCTTTAAGTGGAGATATAACTGTGATATTTCCATCTTTCATTCCTACGTTCATTCCTACACCGCCAAATGAGCCTGTTACATTTTCTGTAAAACTCTTTGCTTGTTGTGGAGGGAAAAATATTGTGTACGGATCTTTGTAGCCAGCTACATATCCTTGAATCATCGCGTATTCTAATTCTTTATCTGTAGGAAGAGTTGATGATGATTTCCAGAATATAAATTTGTCGTTTATTGTATTTTGTACTTTTCCAAGAAGGTCACTAGAAAGTGGATTATTCGCTGCATATGAGCTAGTAGCCATTCCATTTCCTACCAAAAAACCAAGAGCAAATAGCCCAAAAATAAAAGTCCCGACCCCCACACTTTGAATAATGTTCTTCTTAGAAAATGTATGCATATGAATATATTATATCTATTTTTATGATAGAATGAAAGGAATAACACATAAGAAAGTATGTCTTCAGATATCCGACTTTATAACACTAAATCAAAATCTGTAGAAGATTTTGAACCAATTAAAAAAGGAGAGGTCTCAATTTATTCTTGTGGACCAACTGTGTATCATTTCCAACATTTAGGAAATATGCGCGCGGTAGTATTTGCAGATACGTTACGTAGAATGTTTGTGTCTGCTCACTATAATGTAAAACATATAATAAATATTACTGACGTAGGACATTTAACTGGAGATAATGATGGTGACGCAGATACTGGTGAAGACAGGATAGAAAAAGGTGCGCGTCGTGAAGGGAAAAGCGTCTGGGATATTGCGAAAATGTATACAGATGCATATTTTAAAGATTTAGAATTACTGAATGTCCCTCTTAAAGATTTTACTTTTCCACGTGCTACAGATCATATAGCAGAACAAATCGCACTAATAAGAGCGCTAGAAGATAAAGGATATACATATAAAATTACTGACGGAATATATTTTGATACTTCAAAGTTTAAAGAATATGGGGATTTCGCACATTTAGATATAGAAGGTCTTAAATCAGGTGCTCGTGTAGAAGAAAATAAAGAAAAAAGAAATATAACAGATTTTGCACTGTGGAAGTTCTCTCCACTGGATGAAAAGCGTCAGATGGAGTGGGAATCTCCATGGGGACGCGGTTTTCCAGGTTGGCACATAGAATGTTCGGCTATGTCTATGAAATATCTAGGACATCATTTTGACATTCATACAGGAGGAATAGAACATATACCAATACATCATACGAATGAAATAGCGCAGAGTGAGTGTGCGACAGGAGAAAAGTATGTGAATTATTGGATGCATAACAACCATCTTCAAGATACAACTGGAAAAATGTCTAAATCTTCGGGAGATTTTTTAACTTTATCTACTTTAGTTGAAAAAGGATATGATCCTATCGTCTATCGTTACTTTTTACTTACTGCGCATTATAGAAAGGAGCTTTCTTTTTCTTTTGAAGCACTTGACTCTGCTAGTATTGCCTATAAAAAATTATTTAATTGGTGTGGAGAACATAAAACAGAAAATGGAAAAGCAAATGAAGAATATAAACAAAAGTTTTTAGATTCTCTATATGATGATTTAGGGACTCCATCATGTGTAGCTCTTATTCATGATTTATTGAAAGATAATTCTGTGACTGATGAAGATAAATATAAGACATTACTTAGTATGAGTGCTATGCTCGGACTTTCACTTCATTTAGCAGAAAAGAGTCATGTAGAAATGAGAGATGAATTAAAAGCATTACTTGATAAACGTGAGACTGCTCGCAATGAAAAGAATTATGTTGAATCTGATATATTACGAGATGAGATAGAAAAATTAGGATTTATTGTAAAAGATACAGATAGAGGGCAAGAGGTAATTAAGAAATAGAGAATAAAAAAAACGGGTCGCACAAGGCGACCCGCGAGTGATTTCCTGGCCAAAAAGGCAGTCAAGAAACCCGCTGATTTAATAGTACACTATTATAGTTATTTTGTAAAGGTACATAAAAATTAAAAACATCGGCGACTTCAATCAAGAAATCTATCCGATGCCTGTTTCCTGCGGGCGTTACCCGCCAGGAAGTCCATAAAATGGTACTTATTTAGTATATACACCCCTGTTTATTTTTGCGAGTTGTTTTTATCCCCACTATCCCCTATTTGCAACACAAATTTCTTTTGTGCAAGTACCTATCGACCCTGTACAATTGAAGCATGTTACCACCAGAAAGCTTATCAGCAAGAAAAGATAATAAGAACAGAAAATACAGCAGTAACAATCGTGCTACTGTAACTGAAGATGCATTCCGTGGTCCGCGTGTCCCTCCACAAGATTTAGAATCTGAAAAAGCTTTACTCGGATCACTTTTGCTTTCATCTGAGGCGATGTTTGAAATTGTGGATATTATAAACTCACAAAGTTTTTATGCAGAGAAACATAAAATTATTTATGAAGTGATTGAAGATCTGGTAAATAGAAAAGAGCCAGCAGATATTCTCACAGTGTCTGCTTCACTTCGTTCTAGAAAAGAGTTTGACCAAGTCGGAGGTGCTCCATATCTTTCTGATTTACTCGGACTTGTTGGCTCATCTGCAAATATTAAATATTATGCGAATATTGTTCGTAAAAAGGAGTTACTTCGTCGACTTATCGAAGCTAGTACTCATATCGCAGAGATTTCTTATGATGAATCAGAACCACTTGAAAATATTCTTGAAGATGCAGAGAAGCAAATATACGAAATCACAACTAAAGGAAGTTCTTCTCATAGACTTATTGCTTTCCAAGAACTTATCGAAGAGACCTGGACTCGTATTGAAAAACTTTCAGAGAATACTGGAGAACTTCGTGGTGTACCTTCTGGGTATAAAGATCTAGATAATAAATTGTCTGGTTTTCAAAAGTCAGATCTTATTATTCTCGCAGCACGACCATCAGTCGGAAAGACATCTCTCGCGCTAGATTTCGCACGTAATGCTGCTGTGAAGTTTGGAGTCCCGACTGCAATATTCTCTCTTGAAATGAGTAAAGAACAATTAGTAGATAGAATGCTCTCTGCTCAATCACAAGTGGATGGATGGAAACTCCGCACTGCTAGACTTTCTCTTGATGATGAGTTCGCAAGACTTCAACAAGGAATGCATGAATTGATGAAGGCTCCTATTTATATAGATGATAAAGCAGCAAACTCAGTACTTAATATGAGAAGTGTGTTACGAAGATTAAGTAGTGATAAGCCGATCGGTTTGATCATTGTTGACTACCTACAACTCATGAGTACTGCGAAGAGTTATGACAATATGGTAAATCAAGTGACAGAAATTTCTCGTTCACTTAAAGGATTAGCAAAGGAGTTTAATGCGCCTGTGATTGCTCTATCACAGCTATCTCGTGCAGTGGAGTCTCGCGGTGGACGCCCTCGTCTTTCTGACCTTCGTGATTCAGGCTCTATTGAACAGGATGCAGATATTGTAATGTTCATCCATCGTGAAGATAAGTACGGTGAGAATACAGAAAAGAAAAATATTGTGGAAATACTAATTGAAAAGCATAGAAATGGACCAACAGGAATCGTCGAACTTTACTTTGATGATAAGAAGACATCATTTATGTCAGTGGAGAAAAGTGAGTTTGGAGATTTCGTTATGCCATCAGTTGGCACACCAGAATTTTAAGTAATTAAAAGGCCGAGCATCTTTCGGGCTCGGCCTTCTTCATCGCTTCAGGGATTTTATTCTTTGTTCTTCGCATCCCTGGCGGTGGCTTCTTCTCTTTGGATCATTTGCTCGACACTGGAATTCAGCATGATCATTTTGTAAATGGTCACGATGAAGTCAGCAATTCGCCTGTATCCCCCAGAATCTTTTTCTGCGATCTCACGGATCTTGTTTAGGCGATCCATCTCGACTTCAGGCCGATAAATCGGCATTCCCAATCGCCTTTTGATCCTTTCGACTTCCATGACCATGACCCAGCGATTAACAAGATATTCGACGATGATAGAGTCACCAATGATTATTTCATTGCCGAGTCTCTCAAGATTTTTCAGATCCTCTTCCCGACTGGCCATGCTTGTTCCCCTTTTTCAGTTTCGTTTTACT
This sequence comes from bacterium, assembly GCA_023267475.1. Classification (GTDB taxonomy): domain Bacteria; phylum Patescibacteriota; class Minisyncoccia; order Phycocordibacterales; family UBA5272; genus UBA11704. The sequence goes on from JAHFND010000002.1 coordinate 9,880, forward strand.
GCCTCGCTAAACACTAACAAAATACAGGAATCATTGTCAATTTTTGCTATACTTGTATTTAATATGAACGCAACTGATCGGCTTACTGAACTATTCATGCGTTTTCCTGGTATTGGGCCAAAACAAGCAAAAAGGTTTGTATATTTTTTGTTACGTGAACATTCTCATTTCAAAGAACAGTTAATAAAAGCATTAGAGGAATTAAAATTTACAGGAAAGCAATGCAGTAAGTGCTATCGTTTTTTTGGTGATAAAAGTAATGATAATAAAAAACTAGTATGTGATATATGCGATACAGAATCTCGCGATAAGTCTATTCTCTTAATAGTAGAAAAAGAACTTGATATGGATGCAATAGAAAAAACTGGTTCTTATAATGGTCTATATTTTATCTTAGGAGGACTTGTACCACCGCTTACAGAAAAACCATCAGAACTTATTCGTATTCGTGAACTAACTGCACGCATTCATACATCATTAGAAGAAAATAATTTAACGGAAATAATTTTCGCACTTCCTGTTACTGATTATGGAGATACAACCACTGAATACATTGAAAAAATAATAAGACAAATTGTAGGAATAGAGAAGGTAAAGTTGTCTCACTTAGCTCGAGGTCTTTCTTCTGGGCTTGAACTTGAGTATGTAGATCGTGCCACATTTAAGAGTGCACTAGAGAGAAGAAGCTAAATTAAAAATCCGATGCGTGACATCGGATGGTGCAGGCAGGGGTGAGTGATCGCTCGGAGTGATGTCCGACATGAAAGGTATGACGATGATCATACTATCCACGGATTCCTACTCACTCCCCCGCCGCGATATTAATATAACACACCATTCAGGAATAAAAAAAGAGGCTTGGTAGCCTCTTTTTTATTTGATTGATTCAATCTTTAGTGACATGTAAGGTTGACGATGTCCGTTTCTTTTGTGGTATCGTGACTTGGCTCGGTATTTTACAACCATAACCTTATCAAGTTTTCCTGATTCAGTGATAGTAGCTTCTACTTCAGCACCTTTGATGTATGGAGCGCCCATTTCAGTAGTTTTTCCATCATCTTTTAATACAACAGAATCGATAGTGATTTTGTCTCCCACCTTGTAATCGCCTGAGATTTTCTCAACTGCGATTTCGTCGCCTACAGCGACTTTGTATTGTTTTCCACCTGTTTGAATGACTGCAAATGACATAGTTGTGAAATTATACCTTATTTTTGAGGATTGCGCAATACCTCGTTATTCCTCGTCTAATACTGGTTTATCTATTAAAACACTCTCTATTCCTACTTCTTCCCCTGTTATACGCATAACGTCTTTATCTACCTTCTTTAGCTCCTTATAAGCTGTATTGTAATGATTCACTGTAGTACCTAAAGTCGTGCCCAGCTTCCTCATATAGTCCTCATAAGCCATTAAATGCTTTCCTAGGTCTTCTACTCGCTTTTGTATACCTTTAGCACTCTCTTCTATTTTAAAGGCCTTAAATCCATAAAGTACGGACTGAAGATATGCATAGAAAGTCGTAGGAGAAACTATAATCACTTTTTTATCTTTATATGCGTAATCAATAAGACTTCTAGTGTTTACTTTTACTGCGCCGATCTCATTTATAAGTAGGTCATAGTAAATTCCTTCTGCTGGAATAAACATAAAAGCAAAAGGAAGTGTGCCTTCATTTTCGCGAATATATTTACTAGTCTCATCAATTCTATTTTTTAAATCATTACGAAAATCTTTTTCTAATTCGCTACGTCTTACGTCATCTTTCTCATTTACTATTCTTGTGTAATTATCTAATGAAAACTTTGCGTCAACTGGGATGATCCCTTCCTTTGTTTGAATAATAGCGTCCACAGTCTCGCCATTCTTAAACTGGTATTGAGTTTTGTATGCTCCAGGAGGCAAAATATTAGCCAAGATAAGCTCAAGTGATGCTTCGCCAAGGTTCCCTCTTTGTTTCTGATGTTTTAATACCTTTTCTAGATTCTGAAGTTGTTCTGTTATAGAAAAAACTTGTTTGTTAGATTCTTTTACTTCTGTAAGTTCACGTGTAATATCTGTAATTAATTTTTTAGCTTCACTATCTTGATGTCGAAGTACTTGATGAAGATCTGTTTGTGAAGTACGGAGTCTCTCGTCCATTGTGCGAGTCAAGCGTTCTAGTTGATCTTGAAGAATGAGAAATGACTGGTCTTCTTGCTCTATTTTTTTCGGTCTTTTAAGAATAATAATTAAAAGTAAGAAGATAATTACTACACCTAAAATAAGGACTGTTGGATCTGACATATGGTATCAGTATACATTATTGATTGTGGTATACTTGTACCATTATGCAAGAAACAATCAAATCAGCTATTAAACCAGCAATGTTAGCAAAAGATCATGTGAGATTAGGTACACTTCGCATGCTAGTTGCAGCATTTACAAATGAATTAGTTACTCAAGGTCATCCCCCAACAGATCCACTATCTGACGAAGATTGTATTAAAGTTATAAAGCGTCTCGCAAAACAGCGAAAGGATTCTATTGACCAATTCGTAGCCGGTGGACGTCCAGAACTTGCTGAAGACGAGAAAGCAGAACTTGCAATTATAGAAGAATTCTTACCTGCACAAATGTCTGAAGCTGAGATTGAAGAAAAAGTAAAAGCAAAACTTGCAGAATCTCCAGTCGATGCAAGTATGAAAGGAAAGTTTGTGGGAATGATGATGAAAGAGCTTGGAGGGAACGCTGATGGAACACTAGTAAAGCAAGTAATAGACAGATTGGTAATATAATACTTGACTATTATCTAAAATAATTTCAAAATATGAATGGACCTGGACAACAACCGAAAGGAGAACCTATGAAGCCATTGCAAGATAGGTTACCTGGCGAGGATATCATGACTTACATGGCCAGAAAGAAAAAGGAGTTTGATGCTCTACCTATAGAAGAAAGAATGAGGATTGAAGCTGAAAGAAAAGAAAGTGAACGAGTGGCAAGCCGTTTTGAAAGCGGGAGAACTTCTCAGCCTGAAAGAAAAATGGTCTCAGAAGTTCATATTCCAAGAAAGCCACCGATTCCAGATCCTCGCGTAGGAAGAGATGATGCTCCTGAATTGATACCAGTGGTAGATTCCGAAGGAAAGCCAACTGGTCAATTCATGGTTAAGAAGGAAGAAGATTAGGAATCGTCGAATGTCTAAATTTAGCCGACGATTCTTTTTTCTCTCTAATTACAAAGTATGGGCACCATTATTCGTATCGGTTGTGCTCCTGTATAATTTGTAGCTGACTGGAATACCATCGTACAAGGAACTTTGTTTGGAAGTACAGAGTTTATTTTTACTGTAAATCTGACCCATCCTGGAGTAGCCCAATTTGTAGTAGCTTCAGCAATAGCTATGCCTACTACATTTCCTGTTTGATCAGCGATTATAATTGGGAATTTACCACTATTAAACATGGTATCCCTTGCTTCTCCTGTAAAAGTTAATCCCGTGTATACGTGCCCTCCTTGATATATAGAAAGATTTCTTAAATATAAAGAAGTAGAAGTATATTGCGAAGTAATACCATTAAAACCCTGGTCATAAATATTTGAAGTATTTACTGTAGTACGAATCTGAGTTCCATTTGTTGAGTAAGTTATGAAATCTGTTTGGTTCGCATTATAGTAGTTATACGCATTATCGTAAGCGTTATAAGCAGGACCTGATCTATATACATTATCATTTGCAGTAGGAGCACGCGCTTTTGTACCTAGTAACCCCCATGAACCTGGTGCCGGTAACCAATCCCCAGATTGAGATAAAGATAGAATATTTTTAAATTTAAAGGTTGGGAAAAACATCCCTACTAACCAAAGTAACACCCACATTATAAAAAGAGCTATCGCCATCTTAAAAAGAAATTTTAAAAGTGTCTGTATTGTTTCCATTTTATTGATTTAATATTTTACTTCCAGCGCAAGTATTTGATGACCAGAGACCTCTTTGTGAAGTGCGAGCTAGAGTTTGTAGCTCTCTAAATTCTTTTTGATATTTATAAGGTGTTAAATATGTGTATTCATAAGCAAATCCTTCTGCTACCATCTTACGATTAAGCATTTGACCGTCTTCTAGATATACATAAGCTAGTAATCTTCCATAAACATCTCTAACACTTTGACTTTCATCGTATTCTAATCTTACCAGCTTTCCCTCAGTTAAATCTTTCATACGAGCACTAGCTTCTTTTCCAAAACACTGAACTGGAGTACGTGGGTCTACTGTCTCTGGAGTATTTATACCTATCAATCTAACTTTTTCATCAGTTCCATTTATATTTATATGTAATGTATCTCCGTCTACGACTTTTGTAACTTCATAGTAAGTACCTATTGTATTTTTTGTCTTAGTCGGTATACCTACATCTATAATTCTTGAAGACTGAAGATCGTAAACTCCTGCGATTATGAGTATGACAATAGCTGATATTCCTAATAAACCAGCTTTTTTAAAAAAATCAGAAATGGCTTCCATAAAAAAAGTTTAACACACGTTTGGTGCTGTGACCTTCTGCGCGAGTGAGTACGTGGCAAAGCATAAAAATATAAGTCCGATATATCCGATTTCTTCACCTTGATAAGGAAGTATATTGAGCATAGTAGAGAACCCGAAGAAACTAAGCATCACACTTAATAATGCTGTTCCACAAGCTGCACATCCAATACCTAAAAATGCAAAAAATAAACCGATTCCACTGTATAATCCACTCTTTAGTATAACTTCTCCACGTAATTTAATATATGTATACGCAAGTGAAATATTTATTCCGCCAAGTAATGATCCTAAAGTGGCGAGTATTAAAGTGGAGGAAGTAAAATTATTTTCTATATCAAATAATGTACTTAAAGAAAGCAACAATCTTTTAGATATAGGGAGAGCTTTAAAGTTCAATACCTCATTTGAAGCTAGACCATTTTTAAGGATTAATAGTAGAAGTAAAAATATAACAGTAGATAGAATGATTACTGTGCGACTATCTTTACGTGTAAATATTAAAGATAGGCTAGAGACAAGAAATTTCATATATAAAAGAGTATAACAAATATAAAGAGCGATCTTGCGATTGCTCTTTATATTTTATTTTATTTCATCACCAACTCTTTTTTTCGCTAGATAATCTTCGAGTTGTACTATTTCTGTCTCCACCGCTTCTTCCCACTCCTGCTTTGTACCTCTAGCTGCACGAAGCTTTGCTTTGAAGTTTATATAAAGTGGGTAGATAAGTTCTGGATCATTAGAAATAAGTTTTACGAAAACCTCTTGCTGATCTTTTGTAAGATATGATAGGCCTGTTTCAAAAGCCCGAACTTCTTCAGACGAAAGTTCTGATGAATCAAGTATTTTCTTAAGATTTAAAATAATAGCCATGGATTAGTGTTTTTCTCAATAAAATCAATAGAATTTATAGAGAAATCATATCGTTACTCTCTCATGAAGAGAGCTTTTTGTCAATGTTATGTTGCTGTTTAGTATTCCTCATTATTAGCAGCTTCTTTCTTCTCAAAATGTTCATCATTTGCAGCTGCGATGGATGCGAATGATGTAAGTCTTGCGAGTTCCCCTGTCACTGGATCCATAGTACTGCTACGTTCTTGTGCGAAATCTAGCTTTTGTTTTAATTCAGATGAAAGTGGGGTCTTTGGCGGGACTTCAAGATTTTCTGTGGGAATATGTTCTGGTGAGAATCCTTTCATAAGATATTTTTATAAAACTAAACTAGTAATGTATACGAGTATACCCCCCTATTTAACTCTCGCGCAAGCAATCTTTTTGTGGTAGAATATTTGCCACGTAGAACAATATTTTACGTTGAATAATTGGGGATACGTCCTATGGTAGGACATCAGCGTCGAGCCTGCGAGACTGCAATATAGAGGTCCTGACTCAGGACAATAAATATAGAGCGTGGCAAAAATATAAAAAATAAATTGGGGTATCGTCTAATGGTAGGACATCAGGTTTTGGTCCTGAGTATCGAGGTTCGAGTCCTTGTACCCCAGCTCAAAGAAAAAAGCGAAGCTATTTTCGCTGGGGTACAGCACGACAACTGCTTGTCGTGCGTAAGGACTCGAAAGTCCGGAGTATGTTTTGCTAGCAAGCAAAACGACGAGGAGCGGACTGCGAGAAATTTTTGTGGCGACAAAAATTTACTTGTAGTCGAGATTCCTTGTAAGGACTCGAATACGGGGTCGCGAAACTACTTCGAACGTAGCGAGGTAGTTTTGTGACCGAGTCCTTGTCTAAGATCTTTATAAAAAATACTGGGGCGAAATGCCCCAGCGGTAGTACTCACGTCATTGGCCAATCGTCCTCGTCTTCATCCGAATCCCCATAATTCCCTGGAATTGGTGGGTTGTCATAATTCGGCGAATCTTCTGGTATATATGGTGGCTCGGGTAGTGCCGGCATTCCATTTTTTGGATCGGGAAGCGTGTATGTCATACTTCCACCTCCACGCTTGAATGCAGCCTCCAAGAAACAACATCCCCCAGAAGTTGCAAGCCACCGAATAATGGAAGCAGCTACTAACGTTGCAACTTCCCACTCCCGTTTGGTTTTCGGTACTGCGTATGCTCGTGGATCATCATGATCAGCTGCAAGATTTAAAAACAGCTGATTATTTGCACCGGTATTACATAATGCCCACTGAATAGCAAACCCAAGCTCAAGCATGCTGGTATTTTCTTGCGGGTGAAAGTCCTTAAGTACCCGCTCAAATAGAAGCCCTCGATGCTCTATAGGTACAAGCTCGAGAATTCTCTCCAGTTTAATTTCTAATTGTGCTATCGTGCTGAATTCACTTTTCGTAAGCGTATCCATGGCTAGCTCTCCTAAGAACAATATTACAACTCTACACTTTTTTATAAATTATTCCAACTTTACACCAGGCTATGGAGTCTGTGGGTTTTTGTATTAGATTTATTTTATAACTGATATTATATAGATATGAAACCATTAAATAATTTTTTGTTATTTGTATCTTCTCTCCTTCTCTCTCGCTCGGTATTCTTTTTCATCGACGATCCAGAAGGTCCAAACCTTTTAATAGTTACAGTATTAGCTATAATAATATTTTTTATATTTAAAGTTTTACTTGTATTATTAAGTAAAATAAAACATGCCTAATAAAGTAATCTCATCTGGTGTAGTTCATAAGATTCCTAATGATTTAAAAGAAGCTATAACTTCTAATAAAAAGATATTTGAATTATGGGAAGATATTACTCCGCTTGCTCGTAATGAATGGATATGTTGGGTTACATCAGCTAAAAAAGAAGACACTAGAGGTATCCGCATAAAGAAAGCAATTTCAAAATTAAATAGTGGAATGCGTAGACCTTGTTGTTGGGCAGGATGCACACATAGATAAAAAGAAACCGCCTTCAAAATGAGGCGGAAATTCGGCAAGGTTTTTCATACGGATCCAGACGGCCAATCACTCCCGTCATCCTTTTTCGATAGATCATATTCGATCTTCTTCTTGATTCCGAGAGGTGTGAGCATGATCTTCTTGGTATTTTCTTCCCAGTAGACCAACTCCTCGAAATACAAATCTTGAAGATAGTAATTTACGTACCATCCTCCAAGTCTTGATTTGGTTATCTTCCGCATCTCCTCTCTTATTTCAGGAACGGTCTTACCCTTGCCATGGTAATGACTCAAGACCTGAAGTAGTTCGTACTGATTTGGCACGACAGACCGAGCGGCGGCATCTAACAATACCTTGATTCCGTAACAAATGACTGCAATGACAGGGATCGTCTCAAACATTTAAACTCCTCCAAACTATGTTGGTATCTTGAAACACTATAAGTTTTTAAATTGTATGTCAATTTTGTTGTATAATAAATAGATATGAATATAAAATCTCTTACAGAAATTATTAGTTTAAAAAATAAGACTGCTATCGTGACTGGTGGAGCACTAGGTATCGGGTTCGGTATCGCCTATCGTCTAGCTGAAGCTGGAGCAAATGTAGTGATAGTAGATATAAATGAAGAGAAAGGAAATGAAGCTGTGAGTACACTTAAAAGCGCAGGATTCATCGCCTCTTTTATAAGAACAGATGTATCAAATGAAACAGATGTGAAAAATGCAGTAGACTTCACAGTGAAAACTTATAAAGGTATAGATGTGCTAATAAATAATGCTGGAATATATCCGACCATCCCTGTAATGACTATGTCTACAGATATTTTTGAAAAAATAATCGCAGTGAATCTAAAGAGTGTATTTTTCTTTACTAAAACTGTAGCAAACGTAATGATAAATCAAGCGCGTGGTGGAAAAATAATAAACATCACATCAGTGGATGCACTTCATCCATCATCTGTCGGCCTTGCAGTGTATGATGCTACGAAACATGGACTTTGGGGATTCACAAAAAATACGGCATTAGAGCTCGCTCCACATAATATCGCTGTGAACGCAATCGCGCCAGGTGGCATAGCTACTCCAGGTACAGGAGCTGGAAGTGATACACCAGTAAGTCCACAGATGGAAGAAATATTAAAAAAGTTTACTGCAAAAATTCCAATGAAAAGGCTAGGTGAATCAGATGAGATAGGTAAAGTCGCATTATTTCTCGCATCTGACTTGTCTAGTTATATGACTGGATCGCAAATAGTGGTCGATGGTGGAGTACTGCTGTCATAATTTGCTTATGTACGAATACAAAGAAATTTTAGGAATAATAACTATCATAATCGCAGTAGTAAGTTATTCCGCATATTTCTTTAATATATTTACGACTTGCACACTTCCACGCACTACGTCATGGTTTATTTGGGGGTTACTTAATACTATAGCCTTCTTTGTTCAATATGAGTCTGGTGCTGGATATGGCGCATGGGTTACAGGATTCACAGCAGTTATGTGTCTTGCGATATCTGCGATATCTTTCTTTAAATGTGATGAGCATTTAACAAAATACGACTGGATTCCCCTTCTAGGTGCATTTATTGCAATAATTCTATGGTATATAACTGATGACGCATTAATTGCAATAATAATAACTACAGTTACTTATACTTTAGGTTTTATTCCCACACTACATAATGCATACTTTCACCCAGAAGAGGAAACTGCCACAACTTTTGGATTAAATAGTCTGAAGTTTCTAATATCATTGTTTGCAATAGAATCACTTTCTTTAACTACTTGGCTTTATCCATTTACACTTGTGATTCTAAATGCAATATTAGCTTCTGTCATTGTCTTGAGAAGGAAGTAATATCCTGGTAAAGGTATATACTGTACTTAATGAAAAATGTACTATATTTGGTTGCTTTGTTTATGGTAGGAACGCTTATTTGGAGTATTTATAAATTTAATTTTAATAACGTATTACCTGTAGTCACATCTAATGCAGATGTAAAAAATATAAGTTACAAAATAGACGGGGAAACTTTTAATTTACAAAATGGAGTGGCCATAAAAGAAATAGCTCCCGGATCTGCCACAAAACAAACCGTACGTATGTTTGGAGAACCAGTTTATGGAGATTTAAATGGAGATGAAAAAGATGATGCAGCTGTAATGTTATCTAGTGACACTGGAGGAAGTGGAACTTTTTATTACGCGGTACTTGCAATAGCTACAGGGACAACTTATATATCTACAAATTCTCTTTTACTTGGAGATAGAATAGCTCCTCAGACGGTAGAGATCCATAACGGACGAGCGTTATATAATTATGTAGAAAGAAAATCAGGTGAACCCATGACTACACGTCCTTCTATGGGAAAAAGTCTTTGGATTAATTATGATTCAAAAACAAATAACATAGGAGAGTGGGTAAAGGACTTCGAAGGTGAAGCTGATCCAAACAGAATGTCACTCTCAATGAAGAAATGGGACTGGGTAAAGACCATAATGAATGACGGTAAAGTTACTACACCGAATAAGTCTGGGATATTCAGTATTACTTTCACAAATGACGGAAAGGTCAAAGTTTCTACTGACTGTAATGGTATTGGAGGAGAATACAGCATAAATGGAAATAAAATTACTTTTAGTAGAATGATATCCACCATGATGTACTGTAATGGCTCACAAGAACAAACTTTTTCTAAAGACTTAAATAATGTGCAAAGCTATTTATTTACAAGTAGAGGAGAGTTAGTATTAGAAATGAAAATGGATTCTGGGACGATTATATTCAGATAGACTAAAATATTGACAAATCTGGTAAAAAAGGTTTAATACCTCCACTGTTTACTAGTATCTTCCTTATTCTTCTCTATAGGGTATACTATAGACATACTAAAAATAAATTATTTAAATATGCCAAAAGCAAATTCAGCGTTTATGAAGCCAATGAAGGTAAGTGATGATCTTGCCGCAGTTGTCGGTAAAGGTCCTATGCCTCGTTCAGAAGTGGTAAAAGCTCTCTGGGCTTACATAAAGAAGAATGATCTTCAAGATCCTAAGAACAAAAGAAATATCAATGCAGATGCAAATCTACAAAAGGTATTCGGTGGAAAGAAAACTGTAAACATGTTTGAAATGACAAAACTTGTTTCTCCACACCTCTCATAGTCTTTAGAATCTAATAATAAAACTGCTCTTAATGAGCAGTTTTATTATTAGAGAATGTTATACTAAAAACTATATGACATCATTTATCTCGTATCAAGCACTAGTTAAACCTTCTTGGGCGCCTCCATCATGGATTTTTGGCCCTGTATGGACTGTCTTATACATATTAATAGCTTATTCATTCACTTCTGTATTTTTAAAGTATCTGAAAGGAGAATTTTCTTTCATGGTCTTACTTCCTTTTATCTTAAATTTGATTTTTAATTTTGCTTTTACTCCTATTCAATTTGGTCTAAAGAATAATTTATTTGCTTGGATAGATATAATGCTAGTACTTATAAGCCTTATCTGGGCACTAGTTGTAATATATCCTCATATGTCTTGGGTTACATGGATAAACATTCCGTACTTGTCTTGGGTTATATTTGCGACAATCTTACAAACTACAATCACTATAATTAATAGATAAGTAAATTTAGACAAAAACAAAGCCGCCAAGTTGGCGGCTCGGAGAAACGACTGAGCTCATTCCGGGATTTGATTCTCAACGAAAAGCCCGGTGGTGATGAGAGATTCCTTCTCTCACTCTCTTTCCTCTGTCATCTTTTTCTCTTCGAGGAGTTTAACCCTGGCAGATTTTCCATATTCTGTCAGACTGAATTTGTTATGGCAGAATGATCCATCACGGTATCTTGCAAACCAGATGTATCTTACCCCGATTGATTCAAGAAATATTTCTCGCTTGATCGGGGTTTCTATTATTCCGCCTGAACTAGTGGATCCGTGGCCGTCATCGAAATATTCCTCGAGTACTGGTATCCTTGCGCCAGGTTTATAGTCGTTTATCACAACTATCGCCTTGACCTTCTTTTCCCAATTCGGATAGTTGATTGACAGCCTGTTCAACAATTCCAGGATGTCTGAAATTGGTTCCTGCGGTTTATTCGTCATTTGGCACCCCGAAAAGGTTTTACTGCCTTTTTATACTCTACATATTTAAATAGTCTTTGTCAAAATAAGATATGTGGGTATTAATTCTTTCTACTTAATACAGATTTATTAGCTATAATAACTTTAGAAGCAATCATAGCTGATTCGTCACTCTTCATATATCCAGAAACATAAATCTTAATATATTCATCCACATCTGAACGATCAGCAGTACTTCCATCTCCAAAGACATAAGAAGTAGTAGAATTAGTTTGTACGCTTATAGTACTACTACTAAGTTGTAAGCTATAGACATCATACTTACCATTTGAACTATTTATAATTTCTACTACCCCACGTCTTACTTTTAATATTGAAATAAACTTCACTTCTTCAATCGGTGCTATAAAAGTATCAGAGGATGTATAAAAATTATCAAATCCAATACTTCTGGTCATGGCATAAGCAAGTGGCATAAAAAGAATTACGCTTATTATCATGACTATTTTTCGTAACGGTATGAGTTTGTTTGTTATCTTCATAATAAGTAGATTTAACCTCTTATTACTTATGACGTCTGGAATCCGATAAACTTACATTTTTATAGGGTATACTTACTATATTAATAGTATTTTACTAAAACTTTGAAATACGAAAAAACTATAAACTCCATACTGGTCTTAGCTATTTTAACTGGAAGTGGGACTTTTTATTACCAAAATTATGTAAAAAGTCAGTGTGATTCACCTATTACTTATAAACTCGGTGATTTCGATGAAGAATTTGGCATAACTAAAAAAGATTTCCTCTCTTCTATAGATATAGCTTCAAATCTTTGGAGTAAATCTATAAACAAAACACTTTTTAAATATAATGAAAATGGAGACCTTACTATTAATTTGAAATATGATTCTCGTCAAAAGACCACTCAAACAAATCAAGTGTTAAAAGCAGATACTGATAAATTAAACACAAGCGCTCTTAATATAAAACAACAATATTTAACACTTCAAGAAGAATACACTCAAGATGAGAAAGAATATACCAATCTTGTAAGTCAGTTTGAAATTAATCAGAAGAGTTACAATGATAAAGTCACCTATTGGAATGCTCATAATGGAGCTCCAGAAGATATATACAATGCACTAGTAGCAGAACATAAAAAACTAGAGTCAGACTATTCCCTTTTAGAACAAAAACGTACTAATCTAAATACAGTTGTAGAAAATATAAACAATTTTATACATACATATAATCTATTAGTAGACTCAGCGAATCAAAATATAAACAAAATAAATGAAAGCGCCGGGAAAGAATTCGAAGAAGGAATATACGACCCAAATACTAACAGTATTACTATTTATGAATTTAGTACTGATAAAAAATTAATAAGAGTTTTAGCTCACGAACTGGGTCATTCACTTGGATTAAACCACAATCAAAATCCAAAATCTATAATGTATGCGATGAACAAAGCAAATAATCTAGAATTAACTACAGATGATATAAACGACTTAAAAATAAAATGTAAACTTCCTTAAATCTTTACTTCTTCTATATTTATATTATCTCCAGTCTTTACAACCCAGAATTTCATTCTTCCAACAATACGAGTATTATCGACTTTCACTGTTACTCTCCATAAACCTTCTGTAATATTATCTTTCTTTGAATAAGCCCTATACCCATCTTCTCTACCTCCATCTAATGTGAATGAAACTGTGGTTGATGTTTTCCATGACTGAGTGCTTTCATCATAATATTCCCATACATGAGATATTGGCGCTGACAATTCTGCTGGTGCTCCTACAGCTGAGAAGAAATATATTCCGGTATCTGTGGGTGTTAAGTGGTAGACTGGTGTACGATATTTTGAAAATGTTCTTGTATCTATTTCTTTTTCTGCGCTAAACTCTCCGTTTGTTATACGGGTGACACTATGATAAATTCCACCATCCCTTAAAGAAAGTGGCACAGCTGGAATAATATTTAGAAGGTAGAGCATTCCTACAAACATAGGTATTCCAATCGCAAGAGAATATCCACGCGGTGCTTCATGCATGGCATTTTCCGAAGTAAATTGTAAAAAATATATATACAAAAGAGATACAACAACTGTAATAGCTATACTAACCAAAAAACTAAAATTATTCTGTACTTTTAATAAAAGAGGTACGTTAAATATTGTATAGAAAAGAATGGCGAATAATAATACTCCAACATCTAGAGTAAATCTAAAATTGTGAGTCGAAATGAATTCATTTGTTATGATACAAAGACCTAAAATTAAAAACAGTGGCCAACTTACTGAAATCGCAGCACTTCTCATGGCATAAACGAATACGAATGATAAAGCAGAACCAGAGCAATAAGAAATAAAGAAAGTGGCAACTGAGTAAGTTCTTTGTTCAAAGATGGTAGCTCGGTTTTGTGCTACAAGCCACTCACGAAACATAATTAGTAAAGCAATAGCACACAGATAACCGAATCCTACATATCTAGCAAATGGTTCATCGAGATCTGGTAACATAACCATATCAAACAAAAATCCACAGATGAAAATAATAGTAGTAGAATGAGCTGTATAGGTTTTTATCCTCTTTAAGAAATCGGGCATACTTTGATATAAAGTGTACTATATATAAACGAAAGAAAAAATCTTCTTTAACGTATTATACTTATAGTATACTTAAATATATATGAGAAAGACCCTAACCTTAACCCTATTAGCTCTAGCCCTTGTTGCTGGTTTTTATTTTTATAATAAAGAAAGTGCTTACTCACCAACTAATAATGATAATGTATACGATTTAACTGCTTGGATAAATAAACATCCTGGAGGTCGTCTTGCGATACTTGCTATTTGTGGAAGAGACGGATCTACTGCGTTTAATCTAAAACATGGAAAATCAGAAAAGCCAAACGCTAAATTGATTACATTTAAAATAGGAACTGTTAAAAAATAAAATTATGGAAAATGTATTTCTTCCTCTACACTTAATATCTCTTGCTTACGTAGCCTGGAATGTATTTCATGCTGATCATTCAGGATTTAATTGGATGCGTGGAAAAGAAAAACTACTTTCTAAAAAAGAAGTGTCAAAGTATCATCATGGTACTTGGATCGGTCTAATACTTATGGTAATAACTGGTGCTTCTCTATTTTATCCAATGCGAGAATTTTTACTTACTCGTCCTCAATTTTATGTAAAGATGAGTTTCGTTTTGGTATTAATAATAAATGGACTAGCTATTGGTAAGATATCTCACATAGCAACAGAAAAAACATTTGATTCACTCACTGCACAAGAAAAGTTCCCCCTACTTTTAAGTGGAGCTATTTCTACAATAGCTTGGCTAGGAGCGTTAATAACAGCATTCTTCTTAATTCCAGATTAAGCTTCAACTAAAGACAGTAAGATTGCCAAAAAAGCTGTCCAAGAATGGGTATTTGAGACTTCTAGAAGGTGACGCTTGGATAGCAGTTCTAAGACCAATTTTGAGCCGATTATGAGGGGGTATTCGGTAGCTAAACGGGTTAATTCTTTATCCTTTTTATCTCCTTCCCCTATCCTTATCAAAAGGCCAGATCTCACTAATTCTATAAAGTCATCGTAAGTACGAATTGCACTAGTCTTACCTTCAATATTTTTTATTGAAGAAATTACATCTTTACTATTCTTTATGCACACAGCTTCAAGTAAAGCGATTAGTGATTCTTTTTCTGTTGTACCAAGAGTGGTGACTACATCATCATGTTTTATTATCTTTCCTGATATAGATAAAACTTGTTCTAATATTCCTAAAGCATCTCTATAAGAACCCTTACCGTGACGCGCAATTAATTCTGCTGTTTCAACTGATAATCTCCTGTCTTCTTTTTCAGCGACACTGATTAATCTATCTGCTAAAACTTTTAGATCTGGCTGATTAAACACAACTTTTTGGCAACGAGATACAATAGTTTGTGGTAATTTTTCCGGATCAGTTGTAGCTAAGATAAATACGACATGTGATGGTGGTTCTTCTAGAGTTTTAAGTAAAGCATTTGCTGCTTCTTTTGTAAGCATGTGTGCTTCATCTACAATATAAACTTTATATGGGGAAGAAAAAGGTGAAGTACGTACTGCATCTCGTAGTGCACGTATCTCATCTATTCCTCGATTTGAAGCTGCATCAATTTCAATAATATCTTCTGGATTACATCCTATATCTCGCGCGACAATTCTAGCTACCGTAGTCTTTCCTGTCCCCCGTCCTCCACAAAAAAGATATGCGTGAGATATCTTCTTTTGTTTTATTGAACTTACAAGTAAATTCACAGCTTGATCTTGACCTACGACATCAGAGAATGTTTCTGGACGATATTTACGATATAGTGCGAGATGTGTTTCCTTCATATAACAATTATACCATTTAAAAATCCGCCCTTATATTTTTCTTATTAGGGGCGGATTCTACAACGCTTGAAGTCTTTGTAATCCAAAAGATATATCGTGTACCTTGATCCAAGATTTGAGGACGTGTAAATAGCCAAATCCATGAATTCCTTTTCATTTGTGACGTCAAAGGCCTTCCTTGAGCCATTTGTTGAAGAGACGACTGCAACCAAATGATGATCTGTTGGTAATTCAGGTTTCTTGGCAAAAGAGAAAATTGACAATATGGAACATTTCTCAACTTCCGGTATATCAAACATGCTAATTTCCTTAGAACTATGTTGTGCCTAGAATATCACTATTTATGTGCAATTAAAAAGTCTCTCACTTTTTGCTCGATTTCTTTAGAATTATTTGCTTCCATTAGCTCCATTCGTAATTCCTTTGCACCATCAAATCCGTTTACGTATGCTTTGTAATGCTTTTTCATTATTGCGAAGTTCTTTATGTCGCCGAGTTTTTCTTCATACAATTTCGTATGTTCAATTAAAATATTTAGACGTTCTTCTATAGTTTTTCCTTTTTCAAAAGCTCCTTCATCGAAGAACCAAGGAGTGCCAAACATTCCACGACCAATCATCACACCGTCAGCACCCGTGCCACGAGCTTTTTCCTTTCCTTCTTTTACAGACTTGATATCACCATTACCTAAAATAATAGTTCCTCCATCTTTTACTTCTCCTGTCATCTTGCGAACGAGCTCTACGACTTCTGGCATTATCTCCCAATGAGCATCTACCTTGGACATTTCTTTTCTTGTACGGAGATGAACTGTAAGCACTGGAATATTACATTCAAGTAATTTTGGCAGCCATTCCATAAACTCTACCTTGTTATACCCAAGACGAGTTTTTACAGATACTGGTATATCTAGTGCGCCTTCTTGTGCTGCCCTAATCACTTTTTGTGCGGTTTTCCAATCTTTTATATGAGCTGAACCAGCTCCTTGCTTTTCAATACTTTTATCAGGACATCCCATATTTATATCTATTCCATCAAATCCTAACTCACGACAAAGTTGTGCTGCCTTCTTCATATTTTCCGGATTTGAAGTAAAGAGCTGAGCAATAATCGGACGTTGCTCATCTGTAAATTCTAAATCACGCTTTAATATTTCTCTACCTCCACTACAAAGTCCATCTGCTGAAACAAATTCAGTCCACATAGCATCAGGGCCTCCACCCAACTTGCCCATTCTGGAATACTTAGCAATCATAGTGCGGAAGGCTACATCAGTAACATCTGCAAGTGGTGCAGGTACTATTAGTGGTTCACCTAAAATCACTTTTTCATCTATAAGACGCTGCCAAAAACCACGAACTGGATTCATGTTTACTCGCTTTATATCTTTTTTAGTGCGAAATAGTTGTTGTAGCCGTTGTAGTAGCGACATGGTTTTGGATTATAACACCATTTCTAAACTTATAGAACACCTTGTTTCCGAAACGTGTATCTAAGTAAACTAAATCATCTTTATTTGAGTTTAGTTTAGATTTAAGTGGATCAGTATCTATAGCACTCACTATATTTGACCAAACCTTTTTACTATCAGAATCATTTGAAATAATAACCTCACTTACTCCACGTTCATCAAAAAAAGTTATATCTCCATATTCATTTACTTTTACTTTAGTGACAATAAATATTACAGAATTTATTTTTTCAATAAAATCTGAAATTTTACTAAGAAGTGCTTTAGGATCGCCGTTTAGTACGGTAGCTACTACGCCGTCATTATTTATAGTCTTAGTGGTAGAAGAAGCTATCTCAATTGTAGGTAACGAAGAGATATCTTTTAATTCTTCATAAATAATTCCATCTTTAGTTACTGCATGCTTATTATCTATTTTAAAAAGCGGATTATATTCTGTAACTGTAATTCTTAAAGTATGTAGTCCAACTGGAATAATAGATACAGATTCTGTATTTGGTAATATTTTTGTTATTAAAGATTTAATTTTTAGCCCTCTGTAAGAAAAGATACGATTACTTGGCAAGACTTTATAGAAAGTATTGTGAGCGATTTCTTCTAAACCATTTTTTATCTCCGTCTTATTTCCATCAGGAATCCCAACTAAATCATAATCTGTAATAGAAAATGTAGATGTTCTAAAACAAATATAAAATAAAGCAGCTAGAGCAACTAAACAACCAATCCATGCAAGTACTTTACTCCAAAGAATTCGTCGTCTTTTTCTACTCATATTTTAAGAACGAAAAGGTTTTCCTAAAACAGTCTTTCCAAACATGTATGGAAGTAGTGCCTCTGGTACTTTAATAGTCCCATCTGCTTGTTGATAATTTTCGATGATAGAAACCAAAATTCTCGGTGTTGGGATAGCAGTAGAGTTCAAAGAGTGAGCATAACGCAACTTTCCTTCACTGTCTTTATATCTTGTATTCACACGACGAGTTTGAAAATCATGGAAATATGAAGCAGAAGAAATCTCTCGATACTTATTTTCGCCAGGAACCCAAAGTTCTATGTCATATTTCTTTACTTGTCCTTGTCCTAAATCACCACCACAGTTAGCCACAGTGTGATATGGAATATTTAGTAACTCAATAAACTCTTCAGTATTTCTATTCAACCATTCATGGTGCTTTACTGATTCTTCGTGAGATGCTTCACATAAAATAACTTGTTCCCACTTGAAAAATTCATGCACTCTTATTAAACCTTTTACATCTTTACCATGTGCTCCAGCCTCACGACGAAAACAAGGGGAAAATGCCAAGAACTTAATAGGACCATTACTTAAATCAACGGTTTCGTCCATATAATATCCCATAGTAGCTACTTCTCCTGTTCCAGCTAGATATTCATCATCTTGTGTCTTATATAAATCCTCTTCTCCCCCTGGAAGATAACCTGTACCTAATAATGTCTCTTTACGAACTAAAGAAGGTACATGTATTGGAACTAAATCTTTTGACAAAAAGTGTTTAAGAGCTAACTGCCAGACTGCAAACTCAAGCAAAGCGCCATCCCCTTTCAAAAAATATCCACGAAATCCAGAAACTTTAGTTCCACGTTCGAAATCCGCCATATCTTGAGCTTCCATAATACTTACATGATCTAACGGCTCAAAAGAAAACTTTGTAGGTTCGCCCCACTTCTTCACTTCTTGGTTATCAGCATCACTTACGCCATCTGGAACAGTTACGTCTGGAATATTCGGAACTTGGAGCATAAGAGTTCTCCACTTCTTCATAACTTCTTCTAAATCTTCTTCTTTTTTCTTTAGCTCCTCTTTTACGACACGCATTTCCTCGATTAAGGCATTTCTATCATCACCATTTGATTTTGCGATAGATTCACTTGCTACATTTTGTTTACCTCTTAAATCTTCTACTTCTTTTAAGATTTCTAGACGTTTTCCATCTGCTACAAGTAAATCATCTACATTAAAATTAATACGCTTTTTAGTGGCGGCACTCTTTATCAGATCGGCATTTTCCCTTATGAATTTTATGTCTAACATGACTTTTATTCTATCATATTAAGAGTTATACTGGAACAATATGACAGAGGAAAAAACAAATGAGAAAAGTAGTGATATGTTCGAAAATACTGAAAATATAACTCCACCTATAATCTCCCACAAAGAACAATATAGACACATTCCTCATGGCACTTCTGATCACATAGCGAAAAGTATTGTGCATTTCTCTGCTACTTGTGCTGATTTCTTATTCCAAAATCGTTATGGACATCGCGCAGTAGTGCTAGAGACAATTGCAGCTGTTCCTGGAATGGTTGGAGGATTACTTCAGCACTTGAAATCACTTCGCTTCATTCGTGATGATAGAGGATGGATAAGAGCATTACTGGATGAAGCTGAAAACGAAAGAATTCACTTACTTGTATACAGTGAAATTGCTAAACCGAATGCTTTTGAAAGACTTTTAATAATGATAGTACAGTTTTTCTTTTATCATATTTATTTCATTATTTATTTGCTATCACCAAAGACAGCACATCGAATAGTTGGATACTTTGAAGAAGAAGCGATTCATAGTTATGAACATTATCTAAAATTAGTACAAGAAGGAATACATAAAGACATTCCAGCTACTATGACAGCTAAAAAATATTGGAATCTAGAAAATGATGCAAAATTGTCCGACATGATATCTGCAACTATAGAAGACGAGATGCTACACCGCGATGTAAATCATAAATTTGCTGATGATAAGATCGGTACTAGACTTTGGAGCTAGTTATTTTTCATCAAAGTGCCAAACACCATTCCAAGTTTTATCATTTCGTAATATAGGAATACGTTCTAACATTACAGTGGCTGGCTTATCTCCTATTTCTTTAAATATAGCCTCAGCTTTATCAAAATCCCCTGATTGATAAAAGGATAAACCTTCTTCATATTTCTTGAATATTTCTAATCTATCTTTATTATAATTATCTGCTTCATATAAAACTGTCGGCGTAGTTTTACCTTTTACAGTTATAACATCTAATTTTCTAAAAATAATATTTTTATCATTCACTTTTTCTTTCGCTTCTTCTGTAACAAGAAGACCCACTCCGTATTTTTTCGTTAGCCCCTCAACACGGGATGCAAGATTAACGGCATCTCCTAAAATTGTATAATTCACTCTTTCTTCTGAACCAACATTTCCAACAACTACATTTCCAAAATGTATTCCTATGCCGACAGCAAGATTAGATTTATGCTTTTCATTAAAATTTTTAAGAGCTTTCTCCATTCTAAGTCCAGCTCTAACTGCATGAGTAGTATGATTCTCCACATAAAGTGGTGCATTCCAAAATGCCATAATCGCATCGCCTATAAACTTATCAATCGTACCTTTTTCTTCTAGAATTGCTGGCGTCATAGCACTTAGATATGCATTTAAAAGCTTTGTAAGCTCTTCAGGCGTCATAGTTTCTGAAAATGAAGTAAACCCGCGTATATCAGAAAAGAGTATGCTCATCTCGCGTTTTTCACCATCAAAACGAAGAGATGTAGATGACTTCATCAACTCTGATAAAACATCTTTGTGTACATATTTAGAGAATAGTGATTGAATATACTGATTTTGCTTTCTTTCTTTTATAAACTTAAATCCTGATATGTAACCTCCAAGCAAAATAGTTACAAATACAAACCAAGGAAAAGGAATTATAAATCCTAAATTAAATGAGAGAAGTGTGACTAGAGTTATTAATATTAAAAATCCGACAGATACAAAGAGCTGAGAAGAAAGTGACTTTGCTCTATAAATAAAGAAAGAAAATATAATACTATATACAAGTATAAAAAATACGATGTATAAATCTGTAAGTGTCCTATCTTCAACTCCATTTAATAACGAAGTAAATATACTTGCATGCACGTAAACTCCAGGTACTTTCTCTCCATTCATACCTACGAAGTGATCTTCTAAATCTAAAGAATTTGAACCGATAAATATAACTTTATTTTTAAAGAATCCGGCAGGAATATTATTATCTAATACATCTTTTATTGATACTGTAGGTATATTTAGCGGATATCTAAAGTAAGAAGATTTTGTACTGCAATTAAATTGCTTATGAGTGAATAAATTAAAAGCGCTATCAGTTAAAGTATCGATACAAGTACTTCCTATGATTTTAGGATTTGGATAACTACGTACTTTTCCATCGGAGTCAGGCGTGACTTGTGCTAACGCTCCAGAGTCACTCAAATAACTTTTAAGATATCTACCATTATCATTTTTTGAAGATAAAACAACTTTCGCAATAGAATTATCTAATGATTTTTTAAAATCTTCATCGCCACTTCGACTCTCTAAAAATAAAATATCGTAAAGAATAACTTTCGCTCCTTGAGCGTTTAAATTGTCAGTAACTTTAGCAAAAATACTTCTATCCCATGGCCATGCACCTATACTTTGAAGAGATTTATCATCTATTCCAACAATTCGTGCTTCATCACGAGCATTTGTAGTGCGTAGCGGATCTAAGAATTGATTTGTGATTAATTTCCCTCTTGCTGAAAGAGCAAGAAAAGAAATAAGGCAAAGAATAACTATAAAGCCCGAAATAACACCTATATAGTTCTTGATAAATGAAAAAACTCTAACCATGTTTAGATATTTTCCTTATATGGAAATTCATCATCGAAACGTCCTTGTAATTTTACTTTTACAGATGAATCCTTATTTGAACAATATGAATCAATAGCTTGAGCAAATGAGGCAAGTGTAGCTGACGTAAATGGATATCCATTTGAATTTGCAAATGTAGTCACTGCTTTTATTCTATAATCTGCAGTCACACCTGACATACAAGGAGTATCATTATCATCTAAATAAAAGTACTTTATAAATAGATCATTAAATGCTGAATAAAATTCGTCCTCTGCCATCTTCTTTATTGTAGTCACAGGTACATTAACGACAGAAGTGGTATCTGCTTTTACTGTGGGAGTATTCGTAGTCGTTTTTGTGTCGGTTGATTCCTTTTTAGTTGAATCAGTATTTATTGTTTCTGTTTTTTTATCTTCTGTTATTTTAGTGTCTTCTCTATTCTGCGTCACATCATTTTTACTATCTTCTTTTTTAGTTTCAACTTTTTCTATTTTTGTTTCCACTTTTTCATCCTTGAAAAACTCTTTTTTCATCTCTACACGAAGATCTTCTACATCTTTTACTTTTACTTTTATCTCCTCTAGCTTAATATCATCTTTTTTATTTACATCTACCCATACACGCATATCATCATCTTTGGTAGTTTCTACAACTTGCATAGCAGATTCTCCTTTTTCTGGTAATTTTGTAACTGAGGCTACAGTCACAGTCTTTCCTTCTTCAAGAGTTATAGTCTCAACTAAAGGAGTCACATTCCCTGTCACTTGAGAACCAGGAGGAATAGTAGACACTTCTACTTTATGTTCTGTCACCGCGACTTTTGTTTTCTTCGTCTTATCGTCATACTTCACAGCAAACTTAGTACCTCGAACAGCAGCAAGTGTACCTGGTGTTTGTACTTGATATGTATCCCCCGTAACTAGTGCTTGCACTCTGTGATAAGTAGTACCTAGGGTTTGATACACAGATGTTTTAGTCGGAGAATAGTTAATAGTAATCTCTGTATTATTATCAAGTGTAATCATGGAATTATCTGGCAATAATACTGTCGCTTTACCAATATTTGTATGTACTATTGTTTGATTAGGTATTATTGTTGGTGACGAAGTAGCAACTTGAAAAATATTTGATCCTGAATACTTAAATGTTACATTACCGCTTTCTGGGTATAACAAAATATTAGAGAATGAGTCTTGAGTATTTATTTCTTTTTGAAAAGGACTATGAAATTTAAAATAAAAAGTACCGGCTATTAATAAAATAGCTACAAATCCGAGGGAAAATATTGTTTTATACATAACATATAGTATATTCTGTCCTTGCGATAACAGCAATATTCTGGTATAATTTTGTGACTTATATCTATTCTGATATAAGCGTTTCTTAGTTAAATATGGGCCCTTAGCTCATTTGGTAGAGCGCCGGTTTTGCACTCCGGAGGTGAGCGGTTCGATTCCGCTAGGGTCCACAAAGACACAATAAATCTGCCCTGCGGCAGATTTTGTGCTTTGTGGAGGGCCGCAGCTATATTTTTCTAGCAAGAAAAATAGCGAGGGGCGGGCTGCGAAATTTGTGAGCGACGGCGAACAAATATTTGTAGCCACAATAAACATACGTCATAGATAAAGAAAATCTGTGAACATTTGACAATTCATATAAATATGGTAATTTTATATGAATATGTTCATGAATCACAAACTGGAGAAAGACGATGGTTTCAGGTTCTAAAAATATCATTATCTTGGGGTGTGCTATGCTCGAAATAAATGGCCACTTCCCAAATGAAAATACTGACCATATCTTCAAATACGGTAAGTATTTGGCTTTACACTTCAAGAAAAATAAAATTGAAGGTAACAGACTCAAGGCTCGGCAATTTGTCGAGGAATGCATTCAAGCGCTAGACAATATGAAAAACGGAGCGGATGGATTCTCAGAGGTAGTACTACCCTGTGCGCTGGTTGGATATCCGGACATCACATATTCGATGCTTAGACAAAGAATACCAGAAATAGCTAAAGCGATATTTCCAAAAGAATTTTCGGATCATGTCGCAATAGCATATGAAAAAATAGAAAAGGAGCGTCTAACCGCCCAATAAACGACA
>JAHFND010000023.1 GCA_023267475.1 bacterium
AATTGTCAGTAGATTTCGGCGAAGAAAAACCTCGTCAGATACTTTCTGGTATTCGTGAATATATTAAAGCAGAAGAATTACTCGGTAAACAATTTCCTTTTGTGACAAATCTCGCACCACGAATGTTACGTGGTCATGAATCACAAGGAATGATTCTAGCAGGAAGTGATGAAAACGGACTCGCATTATTTAATCCATCTAAGCCACTTGCTAATGGAACTCGCTTAAGATAAATATGACAGAAAAGCTTATAGCTTGGGTAGAAAAATGGGCAGGACATCATCATGCTATGAAAGCATTGTCACTTGTAGCCTTTGTGGAATCTTCTTTTTTTCCGATACCACCTTTTGTGCTTATGGTAGCTATGCTTATTCATGAAAAGAAACCATCTTGGGTGAAAATAGCGATAGTGGGGATGCTTTCATCAGTACTCGGAGGAATATTTGGTTATTTTATCGGTAAATTTTTATATGGATATATAGGAGCTCCACTTATCGCTTGGTATGGATTAACAGATCAAGTTGCATCTTTGGGGCA
Organism: bacterium; assembly: GCA_023267475.1. Taxonomy (GTDB): domain Bacteria; phylum Patescibacteriota; class Minisyncoccia; order Phycocordibacterales; family UBA5272; genus UBA11704. Next base: position 538 of record JAHFND010000023.1, read on the forward strand.
GATATTTAAAGATCATGTTTTTATTACAATCTTTCTGGCTTCAATATCACCATTACCGTATAAAGTATTCACTTTATCTGCCGGGCTTTTCTCTGTTGATATTTTTAGTTTTATTTTAGCTTCACTTGTCGGAAGAAGTATTAGATTCTTTTTTGTGGCTTATGTAACTGACAGGTATGGAATTCGTACAAAGCATTTTATTTTAGAACAGAAAAAATATACAACAGTAGTTGTTACTTCTGCTGTTATTCTGGGGATTACATATTTTCTTCTTATAAAGCAGGGTATACTTTAGATATGTCACATCACATTTGTATAGAAGATGATTACCTAACTTTTGATGGAGAAGTTATTCCATTTGGAAAGCGCGCCATAGAAAAAGAAAACACAAAAGTAATAAATGAAATATTAGATACCATTGTACACAAAATAGGGAAAGAAGAAGTTAGTGTTTGTGGAACAGGGGACGCTAAAAGAATGCTCGGGAGGAAAATAGAAGACAGATTAAAAAGAGAAGTGTCTTACGAATAGGTTAGAACCTCTTAAATAGAGGCATTTATTACAGTAGCATCTGGCTTTTTAATAAGATTACTAACAGAAACTACTAACGTTGACACTATAGCTAGAAGCCAGACATAATATCCTATCGATAGTGTGTAGTTAGTGCTGGAGTCTATAAAACTAAGGGTTAGACATCCATTTATTTTTTCATAATGTCCATCCCACACATTAGTCCCAGTACTGATAAAAATCTTACATTGTTTTCCAAATATCTGCATAAAAATAGCCTGTAAACCTAACACAAAAGATATTAATGAATACCAACTTGCTTTAACAAAATTACCATTATTTATAGATCTGATTGCCAAAGCAAGTAGGGGGTTTGCATACCAAGAAAATAGATATTGAAAAATTCCAAACCATCCTAAAATAAGTACAACTATTCCATAGGTGGCACCAGTCCAGTATTCAGCATTTAAAATACTGCCATAAGATAGACCTGGCAGTAGAAGCGATATAATAAATAACCATTTCAATAGTTTAGTGGTAGTTGTATTTTTAGATTCCATTATTGTAGTCTACATTAGATAGAAATATATTCAATTAATGGTTATTTTTTTTACATCTATTTTTTTGCCAAAGAATATACTGCCTAGTTTTTTAAATTTATCTGTCAGATCAGTGGAATAAAAGATTACAGTACCGGTCTTTTTTAATTTTTGTTCTATTTCTTTATGTTTTTGAAGATATATCTTTAATCTCTTTGAGACTACGCTAGATTCAGAAATTATAGTCACATCTTTTCCTACTATTTTCTTTATTTTATTTTTTAACAAACCATAGTGAGTACAACCCAGTATAAGTGTGTCTATTTTGTTTTTAATTAGAGGGTTTATGTAATCTTTTAGGATAAGGTTTATGGCTTCTTGATTTTTTACACCTTCTTCTACTATCGGCACAAGAAGTGGGCATGCTTGCTGAAATACTTTTATAGATGGATCAGACTTTTTTATTTCTCTTATAAATTTCTCAGATCTTACTGTCGAGCTAGTCGCTATCACTCCTATTCTTTTATTCCTAGTTTTAAGGACGGCTTCTTCTGTGGCTGGAACTACAACACCCAACACCTTTTTATTTGGGTAGTATTTAGGAAGATATTTTTCTTGTATTGTTCGTAGAGCTTCTGCTGATGCCGTATTGCATGCAATGATGACTAGATCACAATTGTTCTTGAAAAAGAAGTTTATAGCTTCTACTGTGAACTTGTAAATTATTTCTTGGGATCTTGTGCCGTATGGACTACGTGCAGTATCCCCGAGATAGATGTAATCGTATTCTTTGTTTTCTTTTACTATACCTCTTAAAATATCCAAACCACCAAATCCTGAATCAAAGACACCAATTTTCTTTGTTTTTTTTAGATTTTTCATTTGTTGTGCCCTCGGCAGGAATCGAACCTGCAATAACGGCTTAGAAGTCCGCAGTTATATCCATTTAACTACAAGGGCATGGAGTATAGAACATACTAGCAAAAAAATGAAAAATGTTGTAGTATTTGTCTTATACACAGAGGGCGATTAGCTCAGTTGGCAAAAGAAGATGGCCAGCGCATTAATGCGCAAATCAGAAATGCCAACGAGATAGTTTTTCTTAAAGTACACAAATCGGGCGATTAGCTCAGTTGGTAGAGCAGCGCATTTACACTGCGAAGGTCAGAGGTTCGAATCCTCTATTGCCCACAGAACAGAAAAAATTCGCTAAGGCGAATTTTTTTGTTAGTATTTATATATGAAATTTCCTATTCTTTTTGAAAATGTACATGCAGTGGCTATTGATAAGCCTGCTGGTATTATGGTGCACCCAGACGAAAGAGGTGACGAATATACAATAGCTAACTGGATGAAGGATACATATAAAGTTATGGTTGGAGATAAAGATCGTGAAGGAATAGTCCATAGATTAGATAGGAATACTACAGGAGTATTAATTCTTGCTAAAGATAATATTGCATACACTACATTTAAAAAACAGTTTCATGATCACACTACGCGCAAGGTGTATCGAGCTATAGTAGAAGGAAATATTAAGCATGATACTGGAATGATATCTCTACCAATTGCGCGCGCACGAAGTGACTTCCGTAAACGCACAGTAGTAGATATGTTTTCAAAAGATCAGCGTGGTGAAGAAAGAGAAGCAATAACTCGTTATAAAGTACTTGATCGTGCAACAAGTGAAGATGGTAAAAATTATACTTATGTGGAAGCGTACCCTCTTACTGGACGCACTCATCAAATACGCGCGCACTTTAGAGGAATACGCCATCCTATAGTAGGGGATGATCTTTATGGGTCCTCTACCGGTAAGAATCTAGCTCCACGCTCTATGCTTCACGCATATTCTCTTACTATAGAAATTCCTCAGGAAAAAGAAGGAAAATTAGAAACTACTATTGTATCTCCAGTACCAAAAGACATGATAGAGACCCTTGCTTCTTTAGGTTTTTCATGTTAAGATTCCATGACTATGAAGACAACTATAAAGTTCACTCCGGTAGACGTAGCATCTCGCAAAGAGCTTGATTTCTCAACAGGTGATGTAGTTTGCGTTTGGAATAAGATCAAAGAAGCAGATGGAAAGATCCGTCTTCAAGCTTTTGAAGGGATGGTTCTTGCTCGTAAGCATGGTGCAGAAGCAGGAGCTACATTTACAGTGCGTAAGGTTGCATCAGGAGTTGGAGTAGAACGTGTATTTCCTTTATATTCAGTGATGATTGATAAAATAGAATTGATTCGGCGTGCTCGTACTCGTAGAAGTAAGCTTTACTATGTTCGTGATAAGGCATTACGTGATGTACGTCGTAAACTAAAGAAAGATACTCGCGTAGTAAAGAAAGGAAGTACTACAACAATGGAAGCAGCAGTAGTAGAAGAAACTCCGGTAGAAGTAGAAGCATAAATAAAAATTAAAATCTCGACCATAAGTCGAGATTTTAATTTCTAAAAAGATATATACTGGGCTTATATCTTTATGTCTTATAAAAAATTATTAGTTTTCTTTATTTTATTTTCTCCGACAAGTATTTTTGCTTATAGTACTACTACAGCAAAACAAGGAGATGTATCTTTTTTCGAGATGAGTGATGAATGTAAGAAAGCTAATATTAAAATACCAAAGTTAGGGACATTCCCAGTAATTAATTTTCAGAAAAAGAATTTACTTGTAGTACCGATTGATATTAATAATGCAACAGGGACTTTCATAATCTCTTCTTGTGGTTCAAATACAGATCAAAGTCTTATTGTTTCTTCTAGATTAAAAGATACTAAAATTTTTGTTATACCAAATAACAAAGGAGGTGACACTGTGAAAAATGCAAATAAAATAAAAAGAGAGATTGGGAATGACGCACGTATTTTCGATAAGATATTTTCCAATAAAAAACAATTTTGGTTAGATCCGTTTATGTTTCCTGTAAAAGAACCAGTTATTACCGATACTTACGGGTATGTTCGGTCTTCACAAGGTGTAGAAGTTTCTCATAAGGGGACAGATTTTAAAGCAGAAATAGGTACACCTGTATATTCTATGAACAAAGGAGTAGTTAGATATATCGGTGTACTTCCTTCATATGGAAAAACAATTATCATTGATCATGGTCATGGAATACAGACAGTATACTTACATCTATCAAAGATTTTTGTAAAAAATGGGGCTCTAGTAGAGAAGGGAAGACTTATTGGAAATTCTGGTAATACAGGATTCGTGGATGGGGCACATTTACATATTTCGATAAGGGTTTCAGGTATAAGTATTGATCCAGAAAGTTTTATGAAAGTTTTAGGAGAGAAGAAATAGATTATTCTATGTTAATAAATTGGTAGACGCTATTACCTTGAGGTTTTATACTTAATACATGGGATTACGAGGTCCAAAACCAAAAGGGCAAGTAAGAATAAAATGGTCCAGAGATTTGGCCTATATTTTAGGGCTTATAGTTACTGATGGTTCTTTATCAAAAGACTTGCGCCATATTATTTTTGTTTCGACAGATTTGCAACTCATTAAATTATTTAAAAGTCTACTTAAATTAGATAATACAATAGGCGAAAAGAAATATAAAAAAGATGCTTATACAAGAAAGAAAGCATATGTTATCCAATTTGGAGATGTGTTATTTTTTAATTTTTTATGCAAGACAGGACTAATGCCAAATAAAACAAAGATTTTAAAAGATATTTTAGTGCCAGATAAGTACTTTGCTGATTTTTTAAGAGGTCATTTTGATGGTGACGGTTCATCTTATTCATATTTTGATAAACGTTGGAAGAATAGTTTTATGTTTTATGTTACTTTTGTTTCTGCAAGTAAGAAGCATATTTATTGGTTACAAAAAAAGATAAGACTACTTTATGGAGTAAATGGATACATGTCAAAAATTAAAGATAAGGATTTTTATCAATTACGTTATGCAAAAAAAGAAGGTATAGTAATAGCAAAGAAAATGTATTATAATCCCACTACTCCTTGCTTGCTAAGAAAACGTAAAAAGTTATTTGAAGCTATCAAGAAAAATGCCCAGGTGGCGAAATTGGTAGACGTTTATGCTTGAGGTGCATAAGTCCGTAAGGACGTGGAGGTTCAAGTCCTCTCCTGGGCACAAATACAAAACCCGCGAAAGCGGTGTTTTTATTTGTGTGTAGGAATCAAGTTCTCTCTTCAAAAAACCATAAATATGTGTTAGAGTAAACTCCTAATTCAGAAATGAATTATGAAGATGGTGCCTATAGTGTAATGGTTAGCACGCGGGCTTGTGGAGCCCTCAGTTCGAGTTCGAATCTCGATAGGCACACCGAAACCTCTTGACATTTTTTTAATATTTTTTATATATTAATTATTCCCATATTTTGTTGGGAATAATTATAATAACTAATTGTTTTTTGAGAATATATATGAAAAACTTAGTAAGAAAATTAATAACCTCAATAACTATAATTGGAGCAATTATTTTCCCTACAAATTTCATATTTGCTGCAGAAAATAATCAGCCAATTATAAAAACAAAGTCTAGCCCTAGTGGTTCAAGTGTCACAGTTGTATTTCCTGAGGGTTTTTCAGGGAGAGTTATGACAACTTGTTATAACGGAGTTTGTACCTCCACAAGTTCCCCAGTAACAGAAACAGAAATTAAAGAAACGATAAAGAGAATTGATAAACATAGAAGAGATATGGAAGAATTCTTTAAGCAACAACAAGAATTATTAGATAATTTATTAAAAGATAATTGGGTGTGGAACTTCTGGTAGGAATAAAGTAAAACAAGAAAACCCCGAAAGGGGTTTTCTTGTGTATACTTTACCCATGAAAAATAAAAGAGAGGTCATCGTAAACGATAAAATGCAGAAGAACTACAAGTATGTTCTTGTTTGCAAAGAAGGGAAGGAGTTTGATCCTGAGTTTAAACCTGATTTAACTCCTAGAGAAATGCTAGAGCTTGGGGTTTTTGGTGGAGTTTATATGAGAGATTGTAAAGATGAATTCCCAAAAAACTGGTTTGTAAAAGCAAAGTTAAGCAAAGGAAAACCAGATAAGAATATAAATTTTTTCGGTGAGAAGGCATCACAACCACTTTCTGTTTGGATTAAAAAAGGATGGATAAGAGATCAGGATCCAAGAGGATGGTTTCAGTGGTACTGCAGATACTATATGGGACGAAGAAGTGAAGATGATGAAAGACAAATAAAAAGATGGAAAGCGATAAGGAGACATGTCGGCGCTCTTAGGAAAAATTGCAGAGTAGGAGACTATTCTTGTAGGCCACGTCAGCGTCAAGCATTACTACATTGGGCTTACGATAGCAGGAAATTATAGATAGGTTAAAAATGTTATAATGTGTATATGAAAAATGTAATTAAAATTTTTGGAATCGGAATAGTTATTTTCCTTGCGGGCGTAGTCTTTGTAGAATATAGAAATCAAGAAGCAAATCAAAAAAGTGCAGTATCGGACGTAGCGACTTCTACTCCAGAAAGAGGGGGTGGAATATTGAAAGGAAATGTAACTATTGGTCCTGTGTGTACACAAGAAATAAAAATAAAGTTCCCAACATACCCTTGTACTCCGACCCCCGAAATGTATGCGGCTGCTCACGTGCTTGTTTACAAGATAGATAAGACAACTTTAGTTAATACAATAATTCCAGATGCGACAGGAAAATTTTCAATAAATCTTCCAGAAGATGAATATTTTATTGACATGATTCATCAGAGAATGGGAGGAACAAAAGGTGTACCTGTTACTATAAATATTACAAAAGATAAACCTGTGGTATTAAAATTAGATGTTGATACTGGACTTAGAT
>JAHFND010000024.1:0-5164 GCA_023267475.1 bacterium
TCTAATTGCCTCTTCTTGGTCTGCACTCATCATTCTGTTTCTTATTGAAGCATCATCCTGATTAAGAAATGCATCTTTCTTTTTCTCACCAGTTTTAAGACTGTATGATGCAACCTTCCTGTCGTTAGATTCCTTCTTTAGTAGTTCTGAAGATAGACTATTCCTTCTTGATTTATCTGCCTTATCTTTTGCTTCTTGTTGTTGAGCAAAATTCATTTTACTTCCAGCCCCCATTCCCATTCCTGCACTAGACATACCTTTAGAAATAATTCCAGAGTTTCTCGCATCAAATGTACTTCCCGCTAAAGAATTTGTCAGATTAAATGCCCTTTTACCAAGAAATGTATCTTGATTATTTCTCATCCAACTCCCAATCGCCCCTTTTCCTTCGACAGCCCCAGCTGCAAGTCTACCCACAGTTTGTCTAGCTAGTAGTCCAGTACCTCCAGCAGCTAAGCCCATTCCGAATCCTCCTACTTTACCCATAGCGTTTGTCGCCATTTGCCCCACACTTCCAGAGACTTCTTTTGTAACCTTAAGCATAATGTGAAGCATTACTATCATCATTACAATATTGAAAAATACAGCAACACTATCTCCACTCGCCGCAGCGGCAGCAGAACTGCCAGACCCCATACTTATAGCTCCACTATTTTGAAATGCTTCTAAAAATTTTAGAGTAAGCACAAGCATTATCATAAATACTGGCGCAACTATGATTTGTTCAAAATACATTTTGCGTAGTTTCATTGCTGCATCTCCTAGTTTTGGTATAACACTATCCACAAATAAGAGTGGAGAAGCAACTATAGTCGCAACTAGCGCTCCTGTTCTTACTACAAGTATTCCAGTCGCCATAAATAGCACATACGCTGCGTATAATATGAACGCTACAGCAAGTAAAGCACCAGGAATACTATTTATTGCACCTATCATATCTGGTCCATTTTGAAGAGATGTAGCTGAGAGAGCAAGACCGGATAATCCAAGACGACTTAAGATGATCGCACCCGCAGTATTTCCTCCTGTCCCAGTTAAGACTTCAGGGCCAAACGCTGCAGTATAAATATTTAAAGAAATAATATTTGAAATATCAATTGGTACACGACTAATCGGATATGAAAAGTTTACAAATATTGCAAACAAAATCAGCCATGCAAAATATTTACCGAAAGCCTCTTCTTTTCCCATTATGTACATGGCAAGTAAGAACAAAACTGCAAACACAACACACAGAGAAATTATTTGTTTAACAGTAACCCATATTAAATAAAGTGCATCAGGCGCCCAATCTTTAAAGTTAAGTATTGCTATTATTATCGCTTTATTAAAAAGATTGGCAGATAACCACGCCAAGAAACCAGCTACTTGCATTAAGGTATTTTTAATTAGCCAAGTAATTCCGATATCAATACAATCTACCAATGTAGGACCATCAGTAAGAGAAAGAGAACATTTCTTTGGTTGACTAAGAATCCCTGCTCTTTGGCTAGTTGCTGTCTGGTTAGCATTTGTAATTCTATTGTTAGCTTCTTGCTGAGTAAGTAACCCACCATTCAACTGCTCACGTGTTGTAGCACCTGTAAGCATATTTTGAGCCTGGATAAGTATGAGGCTTGCTAAACGTACACCGTCTTTATTATAAGAGTCAACATAATTCCTTCCAGGATCAGTTATGCGAACAGATCCAGTGTCTATTATTTCTTGTAGAAAAGGAATAAAACCTTTTTCATTAGTTTGTGTTCCCCCTGGAACTCCAGAAAGGGCGTATATTTGAAGTTGATTTAAAGATATATCAGGATCATTTTTAAATCTTGTTGCAAGTGTATTAATTATGTCTATGTATCTTGCACTTAACCTAGGTTCTTCTATAGAAGAACCAGTGATTGCCCCACCAGAACCTGAAATTAAGGAAGAAATTTCTTGGTCTGTTACGTAAGCAGAAGCTTTTTCTGGGCTAATAAAACCATTAGATATAGTTAAAAATATGATGCAGATAAATACGTAAAAACCCAAGTGTTTCATGAATTTAGTGTATCACAGTAAGACATCCAAAATAGTGGAGTAATACAGACTTTTATTTTAGAAATTACTATATCCACTATCAAATCCCGGGCTCACTGTCCCTTGTGTTTTATATTGAGTTCGTAGAGCTGTACACTGGCTTGCGAAACTTGATATAGCACCCGTTGTTCCCATGTCTTGCTCTACACTTAGTTGGTAGAGTTGGGATTCACTTTGTCTTTGTGCCAGTAATGATCCAGTTGGTAAATGTTTAGAAGCTATTTGATTTTGATAATTTGTAAACAAATCACTTATTTGAGACGTAGAATTAGAATTATTTATCGCAGTCAATGTGTCATTAATAAGAGACTTTGCAACAGGAATGTTATTTATTTCAGCTGTAATATTAGCTAAAAGAGCATCAGTTGAAGCTTTTTTACTTGTATAAAAACTAGCAAATCCTGCATCCTTTGGCACTTTAAAATCAGTTACGAGTTGATCAAAACAAGAATTCAGACTCTGAAGCTGAGACAGATACAAGTTTATTTCTGCCAGGTAGTTTTGGTCTAGTGACAAGAAATTATCCAATCCGGTTAAGTCACTATTTAATAAAGAAACAATAGGACCAATAAGAGGAGCTTTTAATGCTGGGGTTTGTAAAAGATCTTGAGTGTAAGTCGTCTGTGCTGTTATGAAGGTGTTTGGTGTTGAATTATTTACAGTGTTTGTATACACTGCCCCATTTGTTGTCTTTACTGGTGTATAAGTCACTCTAGCAGAACCATTTGGTAAATTGCTTCCACCTGTTGCTCGGTCTAGATTGTTTGCTGTGGCGTCCACTGCGTTTACTATTCCACCAACAAGCCCAACAGTATTAAATATCGTTCCTATAAGAGATGCAGACCCAGATAAGGAAGCTTGTAATGTCTTAAGAGGAGCATTGATGGCATCATTATATACAGATCTTACAGAGGCTGAAGCTTTTGTAATTGATTCCTTTAGACAAGGGATAGAAAGAGAAGGATTTCCTGTCACTGGTTTTCCATTTACATCTACTATATCTCCGTTTTCTGTTGTATAAGGATCCCCGTTCACGTCATAGTATGCACTTTTGTCACAAGTAGATTCACTTTTTATATTTCCTCCACCGGAAGCCAAGTCTTTAGCAACGACATCTTTCTTCGCATCCACTTGTTTTTGTATTGCATTGTTCGCTAGAACCCCACGAGTATATTCGTTCTCCCCTTGTACTGTTACTTTGTATAAGACATCAGGTCCGCCGATTGATTCATTTTGTTTTTGTGCTCGTATTAAAGTGTCTGCAAGTTTTGGATCTTTTTTAGGGTCTCCTTTACACAAAGTATTAAATAAAGAAGTCTTACGAGAATTCAATTCTTTTTGGTCATATGTTCCATCTGACTTCGTTACGTCATTCTTTGCAAGAAGTGTAAGCTGGGAGTCTTTACAGGCTTTATTTTGTATTAAAGTAGGCAAGTCAGACTGGGTAAGAGAAATTATTTTACTTGTCTGATCGTCTCCACGCACAGAGTTCACCACATAGCTTCCGATACTATCACTATAAAATCCTTTTGATCCAGAGACTGCTCCCAAGTTTGCCACAACAACCTCTTTTCCTTTATTTTCTACATAAGAAAATGGATCAGCAACAGAAAGTGAATTACCAAGACTCATAGCTAGCTGACTACCAGACACAATTTGGGCGATTTTTGCTATATCTGCAGCCGGTTTTAAAACTTTGTCATTTATTTGTATTAGAGTTGTATTGGCGGCAGTAATAGTTCCTTGTGATGCTGTTACACCATTTACTATGTAATCTTTGGTTTGTAAAGCAAAGTCCTTCAGATCATCCATCCAAGTTGAACAATTAACACAATGTACAGAATATTGAGCATTGGCTATGTTTAAGCTCGACACGTATATGAAAGTTGTAAATATTAAGACGGAGAAGATTTTTTTCATAGTGATTATTACTTAATAGTATATCCTGATGTAAACATATATCCAGCTTCTTTTGTAGAAAATGCAATATTTTTCGTATTAAAATATTGAGAAACCTGATTAGGAGTACTTAATAAGAGAATTAATACTTGAGCATATCTATTTATAGCTATTTGTGCACGCAGTGGATCAGTCTCTGCTTTTGAAAAGTTATCTAACGTGTCTCTATATAGTGCTATACGATTTAAAATCATAAGATGATAAAAAACAGCTGATATAGGTACTGGGACAGCCTTTATTTTTTCTAGTAAAACATCTAATCTTTGTTTATTTTTAATAATACCTGTTAAATCTGAAGGATTTTTGGTCTGCTCATAAGAACTCATAGCACCCATATCATCTATCATTATTTTCTTTGTGGTCATCGCTTGTAAAAATGTAGCGAGTGTATTCCCATATATAGAAATAGAATCTTTTGTCTCTTCTTTTATTACATTTAAATCTTTGTATGAGTATGTGGTAGGTATTATTAGGCTTGCAGCTTGAGAAGCCAGATTATCTAGCACTGCCTGTTCTGTATCCCTGTCAGCCACACCATTTTTCTTTAAGTATGTCCCTGCTACAAGAAGACTTTTATAAAAAGAAGCGGTCAAATTGTTAGGATCATTTAACATCGCTAATATTTTAGGATCGGTTTGTGTGGTCGAAGTGGCATTTTGAGCATCGTCTCTAGTATTAAAGTTTTGGTCTATGACTTCTTTCCAGCTTATCTTACCATCACCATTTGTGTCTTTTGCTACTTCGCTCGGGGATGTAATTATAGACAGGTCTAATGGTTTATTTTTATAAGTAGATGACTTTATTCCGAACCATCTTGCCGGTATAAATGTAGAAGAAATCAATAGAACAACGATTATTCCAGTGATGACGAGAGACTTAGAAATATGTTTTTCTTCTGGTTGCTCTGTAGGAAGTGGTGGCATATATATAAGTATACATGCAAAAATATGAAGAATTTTTTTCTATTAACAATATATAAATAGTTAAGATATTTTCTTCGAAAGTGAAAGCCAAGATGAAAGAGGAATGTCTTCTGCTCTTACCTTTAAACTAATGCCCACTTCTTCAAATAGATTTTCTAACTTTTCATTTTTAAAAGCATCGCGAAGATTTGAAATAAGGTATTTTCTTTTGTGTGCGA
>JAHFND010000024.1:5174-7379 GCA_023267475.1 bacterium
GTCTACTGAAGGCACAGGATTAAAACTCCCCTTATTTACGCGGTATACAATTTTTGGGTCGCCATATGCTTTTACCGAAAGTGAGAGAATGGATTCTTTTTTATCTTTTGCAACTACACGTTCTGCTACTTCTTTTTGTATTAATACCACCATTTGTGATGGCTGATTTTTATTTGAAAGGTAATGTTCAAGTATTGCTCCTGTTATATAGTATGGAATATTCGCGATAAGTTTGTATTTTTTATTTTCTGGTTTGTAAGTAAGTGCGTCCCCCTCTATTAAATTAAAGTTTTTATATGAAGAGAATTTATCTGTAAGTATTGGAAGTAACTCAGCATCTTTTTCAAGGGCTATTATTTTTGCTCCTGTGTTTAGAAGTTCTTCCGTAAGAAACCCCTTCCCTGGTCCGATTTCAAGAATAGTATCAGATGAAGTCAAATTCCCCGCTTTTACTATAGCAATGCGTGCTGGGATAGAGGTTAAAAAGTTTTGTCCAAAATGTTTCTTAGGAAGCATGTAGAAACTCTAACATATTTACACTATATATACACAACAGTCCCACCCCCGTTTTGTTTGTAATATAAATCGTTAACTATTTTTATATCATCAGGCACATCTTCCAAGAACTCACTCGGCGCATTAATTTGTTTTTGCCCAAATATTGTTCTAAGTTCTGCGTGGCACAGATATAAATGCTTGCGCGCGCGTGTGACAGCTACATAAAAAAGTCTCCTTTCCTCTTCCTCCTCTTCCTTGCTACGCTTACGGTTACCAATATTTTTGTGTGGGAATAGATCTTGTTCAAGACCTACAATAAACACATGATTAAATTCCAAACCTTTACTTGCGTGTATTGTCATTAGTCTCACCCCATCTTTATCTTTTGTGTCGTTGTCTTGATCCGACTGGAGGGATGTTTCTTCTAAGAATTGAGTAAGTACTTCTACTCCTGGAGTTCCGTCATATCTGACAGTTAAAGACACAAGCTCTCGCGCATTTTCTAGTCGTTCCCTATCTTCACTACTTCCTTCTAACATTTCTTTCTCCATTCCAGAATCTACTATGATCATCTGCATTACATGCGAGAGTGGTTCTGTCTGTAGAGTCTCCATAATTTTATCTAAGAATTCGTAGACTTTAGATATTTTTGCATTTGCACTTGCTGGAATTTCTTCACCTGCAAATATTTTTGCTACAGTCACTTTACCTATTCCACGCTTCGGTGTTTCAAATACTCTACGAAGATCTGGCTGTGAAAGACGATTTACTGCAGCACGTAAATAACTCATAACATCCTTCACTTCTTTTCTCTCAAAGAATTTTGTACCTAGTAAATTGTAAGAAACATTTGCATGAATAAAAGCTTCTTCTAATATTCGTGACTGGAAGTTTGCACGATAAAGTACTGCGATATTTTTCGCATCTTGTCCTTCTTCTATTAATTTTTTACATTTTACAGCTACCCATTCGGCTTCAGAACCTTCATCCCAACAACTTTGTATTTCTATTTTCTCCCCTCCTTCTTGTGAAGTAAAAAGTTTTTTCTCGGCACGCACAGTATTTTTCTTTATTGTGGCATTAGCTAGAGCTAAAATATTTCCAGTCGAGCGATAATTTTCTTCTAATAGAATAGTATGAGCTCCCGTGAAATCTTTTTCAAAATTTAATATATTTCTTAAATTTGCACCTCTCCAACTATATATATTTTGATCTGTGTCCCCCACTACACAGATATTATTATGGTTTGGATTTATTAGAAGCTTTACAAAAGCGTATTGAGAACCATTTGTATCCTGATACTCATCTATATGTACGTACTGAAAACGATTTTGATAATACTCACGGATTTGTGCATTATCTTCTAACATGTGTACAGCCCTTACTATTAAGTCATCAAAGTCCACTGCTTTTTGTTTTTTTAATTCTTCATCGTATATTCTCCAAACGTTTGCGACTATATCCATCTGAGCCGTGGCCACTTTTTCTTTATACCCCTTATAGTCGACAAAATCCCCCTTTTCTTTACTGATAATATTTCTTATTTTTGAAGGATCATTTATTTTAGGATCAAGACCTAAAGTTTCTACTGCACGCTTTATTATTGAAAGAGAGTCGGAAGAATCTAATATAGTAGGATTTCTATGTAGTCCGACATGCTCGGCCTGTTCAGATAACATCATTAAACCTAGAGAGTGAAAAGTTTTA
>JAHFND010000025.1 GCA_023267475.1 bacterium
ATAGGCGCTCACAAGATAATTTTACTCTTAATTTGAAGGTGATGCAAGAAGTTTTTTAATGTATTCATCTATCTGAGCTCTATACTGTGGATTTTGTGCTTTTATCTCATTAAGCAATTCTATAGCAAGAGATATTTGTTTAGTAGAGATAAGAGAACTTAGAATATCCTGATCAAAAGGAACCGTCCTTCCATCTCTTATAATCTGTGCCCTTGCATCCTTATAACGTCCAGTATAAATAGCAGATATTAGATACCATTTCGCAGAATCTGCATATCTTGTTTCAGATTCATATGTCTCACGAGATAAAGCATAGGCATCATTATAGTTACGTCCCATAAGATAAGCGCGAGTGAGGTCAAAAGATATTAATTGTTTTTTAGGTGCTAATGTATGCGCCTTTTTCAAAATATCTTGTGCGTTAGAACTATCACCTATTCCGTTATAAAACATTCCGTAAATAGACAACATTCTTACGTCATCTTTATGTGAAGGATATGAAGCTGTAATATCATCCTTTACTGCTTTAATGAAAGAGTTTGTCGCCTCAATTGAAGCTTGCTTTTCACTTTCTGACATATCTTTTGGTAACGTAACTTGAACTAATCGTACCCCCATTTGTAGGAATTGCTCACGTGATTCATCACTACCTAACGTATTAGCATTTATGGCTTCAGTAAAAGATTGTTGTTGTACTTTCACTGCGTCTGCAAATGACATACTCTGCATAAGTCTACTTACATCCATAGCTCTAATCAAAGACCTATTAACCATGAACGGCACATAGTTTACGTAGTAAAGTGTAGCCAGTAGTGCTATCCCAACTATTGGTGCATATAACAAGCTAACTTGTTCTTCGCTTATGTTTGATTTTCCGTTTTCAAAAATCTTATCTCCTCCAGTACGAACAACTATATAAGCCAAGAACGCACAGAATAAGATATAACTTGTTAGGTTATCAAACACAAATATATTGTGAACGAAATACCCAGAGAAAGCACCTGTTATGACTGCTCTTTCTGTAAACGGCATATTACTTCCCTTTCTCCACATAAGCCATAACGAAACGAAATAAAGTGAAAGATATGATATAAGACCAAGTGCTCCACCTGCTACTAACCAATCGAAGAATACATCGTGAGATCTATCATACCAAGGCTCTAGATTCCACATGTTTGTAGGATTAAACTTCCTTGCAAAAATATAACTAAAATTATCTTGCCCATAACCTAAGATTGGTCTCTCTAGCCACGCATCATAACTAATCTTCCAAATTGCAAGACGGCTTCCAGCTGTTAAATCTGTCGGAGAGATACTAGCAATACGAGAAAGAGTAGGTGAAGACTTAATGAACTCTGTATTCTTAAAAGTAAATATTGAACCAACTACAACAACTATTGCTATGATTGCTCCAGCTAAAATAGTTCTAGCCTTCCCTTTTTCTTTCCAAGCAATTATTGCAAGTGTAAGAAGTGTACCAACCACCAACCCAATCATAGTTCCACGAGTACCAGAATAAAATAGTCCAATCAAATTAAGAACAATAAGGATTGGGTAGAATCTCTCTTTTTTAAAGTTTGAAGATTGAAGCCATAGAATGGTCGCAATGGCAGCAGACATAAGACAAAATACTGCGAAGTATTCAGAGTTTCCAATTGTTGCGTCAAGTCGTGTAGCACTCATATGCACTGGAAACTTTTCACCAAGCCAACCTACAAAGTTTTTTGGTAGAAGAGTAGAAAAGACATACCCAGAAGCTCCCATCAATTGGAAGAAGGCGTACAATAATACGAATACGTCAGCAAAGATGAAAGCTCTAAACATTGTTTGCCATTCTTTGAAAGAATGAATCATCGCACTAAGAACAAAGAAGTACAAGAATACGTGTGCGAGTCCTACGAATCCTTCCATTCTTTCGAAGTTACTCCAAAGACTCTTCATTGGATCAACTCCAAATAAATCAGCAAGTAGAAGCACTATAGTAAACACTGCAAAAGCAATTGTAAGCGGAGATTTCTTTATATTAATACGATATTTTGTATCACGCAGTGCAAGCACTATCCATCCAGCAAATGCAATCTCTACTAGAATACGGAATAAAATATTTTTACCAGAAATAAATGGGAAAAACATTCCTGCTGTCCCCCAGTTAACAAAATCTATCGCTTTTCCATCAGCTATATAAAGTACCACAAACGGAATCAATAAAAGACAACCCCAAATAACCTTTTTTATAATACTTTGCATACTTACAATGTTTAATTTAATAATATGATTTATATAGTGTAGCATGCAAAATGAGACAAAATTAGTTGACAATTAACCTTTTGTATATCCATGTAAATAAACCCTTTAAATGCTATAATTAAAAAATACTCTATGATTCCTAAGACAATACACTACTGCTGGTTTGGACCAGAGCAAAAAAATGATGATATTTTAGATTGTATAGAAAGCTGGAAAAAACATTGCCCTGATTTTGAAATAAAAGAGTGGAGTGAACTAAATTTCCCTTTTGAGCAGTATCCATTCGCTTCGCGTGCATATAACGAAAAAAAATGGGCCTTCGTAAGTGATTACGTGCGTCTTCATGTACTTTCTGAAAGAGGAGGATTTTACCTAGATACTGATATGCTTCTACTTCAATCCTTGTCCCCTCTTGTAGAAAATACTTGTGTCCTTGGTGAAGAAGAAAATAGAGTAATAAGTGCTGGGATGATCGGGGCAGAACCACATCATCCTTACATAGTAGCCTGTAAAAAGTTCTATGACGATCACCAGCAAGAAACTATTACCATCCCTCGAGTTATGTCTCTTATCTATAAAGATATAGAAGGAAAAGATAAGATAAAAGTATTGCCTCCGAAAACTTTTTATCCGTTTAGCCAACAAAATATAAAAAATTGGCATGGGCAAGAAATGGGAAAAGATGTTTATGGAGTACACCTTTGGCATTATTCATGGGGTAACCCAATAAACAAGTTTTTTAAAAAAATTGGCATTCACTCTATAGGAACAAAAATCGTAACTGCTCTTGGAATAAAAAATATTCTAAAGAAGATACTAGGATTTGTATAAAACATGAAATTTAGCATTATTACACCCACTTATAAACGTGCAAAGGAGCTTGCGCACGCTGTTAATTCTCTTATTTCCCAATCATACTCCGACTGGGAGATGATCATTATAAATGATTCACCAGATGATAGTTCTTATAATGATTTTGCTTCTAATATAAATGATCCTCGTATTCATTACTATGTAAACAAAACTAATAGTGGAGTAAATTTTTCTAGAAATCGTGGTCTAGACAAAATTTCAGCAGATTCTAAATGGGTTATCTTTTTAGATGATGATGACTTTCTATCAGTTGATGCGTTAGAGACTTTTAAAAAATTAATCACTTCTAACCATAATAAAAAATGGTTTGTAACAAACAGAGCCTACACAAACGGTAGACCAAATACAAGGTTCCCTAGAAACGATACCGACTACTCATACGCTTGGAGTTATCTAATCTCAAAAAGATGTAAGGGAGATGCGACACATTGTATAGAAACAAAATTACTCAATAAAATAAGATTCTCAAATTATATAAAACAAGGTGAAGAATGGTTCTTCTTCTATCAGGTCGGATTAGAATCTAAAATGTACTACCATAGTCATAACAGTACTTTAACTGAAGGTTATGATGAAAATAAAGGTCTTAATTTCCGTAAGCGTACTTTAGGTGACCAATTAGAAGCAATATCTATATTATTTTATGAAGGAACAAAAATTGGCCTTATATATCACCCTACATTTGTTATTTACTTATTCTTACGTATAATTAAAAAGATATTTTCTAAATAAATGCGAATCTTAAGTAAGACAAAACTCCTTCTACATAAAATATTACCAAAAAATATTTTTAATTTTGTCTATAGGACGTGGTCACTATATGCAAAAAGAAAAAATGAAAGCACTATTGCACATTTAGATAAAAATTTTAAAGAAAAACAGACTATTACTTTACATCGTGGAGATATTTCATTTCCTATTGTTCTTGACCCAAAAAATGGAGTGCCAGATAGTGCTGTACTTAGAGACCACGAATATGAACCAGAGATATCAGATGTCATGAGAAGATTCACTAAAAAAGGTAGTGACGTTATTGATGTAGGGGCAAATATTGGATTACACGCACTATATCTTTCCAAACTTGTTGGAGATGAAGGCCACGTTATCGCCTTTGAACCTGTGACAAAATTTAGAGAACAATTTGAAGAATCCATAAAAATTGGGAAGGTAGAAAATATAAAAATATATCCTTACGCTCTTGGAACGAGCGAATCTACTGAAACTATTTATGTCAGTAAAACAAACGCCGGGAACACATCATTTATAAAGAATGACGACCCTGCTAGTAAAGAAGTTGTAGAAATAAAGACATTAGACAGTTTTAATTTTTCAAATATTTCTTTTATGAAAATAGATGTAGAAGGATTTGAAGAAGGAGTATTACGTGGTGGATTAGAAACAATCAAGAAAAATAAACCTTCAATTCTTTTTGAATTCTCTCCTCTTTATTACAGAAAGAAAGGAGAAAACATAAGAAACATTTTAGATTTAATAGTGTCACTTAATTATTCTTTATTTGATATAGAAGATAACGAAAAAGAAATAAAAGACTTGGATGACTTCGTCTCTCAATTCGAGCCAACTCTTCGTGGCCAAACAAATCTAATTTGTAAACCTAATATCTAATTGACTAACTGTACAAAACATTAGAAAAATCTTTCATCTCTTTAATCTGTTCCTCAATAGTAGGTATATTAAAACTTGCAAGAATATCAGGATATATCGTAGAGAGAGTCCTATCACAAAAAGTTGGAGCTTCTTTAGGTGTAACTGTTACATTAAGTTCATATATCTTACTTACAAGTTCGACAAGTTCTTTTTTATTTAGTGTATTTGAATGTAAATGTCTTGTTCCATTCCAAAAGTTGTTTGTATCAATTATTTGCTTACAAATCTTTGCGAATTCTAAACATGTCATGCCATTCCACAGATGATTTGTGAATCCAAAGACTGTAGTATTAGCACTAGACTTAATCCATTCAATAAGTGATCTTTTCTGAGTAACTTCTTCACCTATTATTGATGTTCTAATAATTGTACAATTTGGTGCCTCTCCTAAAGCTTTCGACATTCCATACATGTCACTAACATCATACTTATCTTCTTCACTGTATTTACCTTTAGCACCTGAGTATACACAGTCTGTCGTTGGATGAATTAAATGTGATTCATATTTGGAAGCTACATTAGCTAAAATCCTAGGAAATACTGAATTAACCAATATAGCATTTAAATCACCAAGTTCATCCACTCTTGGTTTAATGGCACCAACACAATTAATAACTACATCACCTTTTTGTATACCCATATCCCTAAACTTAGTATCTAAAATTTCTTCATTTACTTTTGAAGCATCGATAATATCTCTACCAACTCCAACAATGTCAAAATCTCTTCCTAAATATTTCATCACATATGCACCAAGCATTCCTTTTGATCCCAATATATATACTTTCATATTATTTATTATCTAAAATCCTCATCCCAAATATTCCACTTATCGTATGGCATTCTAATATCATCACCCTGACTTTCTTCAAGTGTAGACGTAGAGAAAAATAAAATATTTGTGTTATCTTCCAGATTTTTAAACCCGTTATAATAGTTAGGTGGAATAAATAATATTTTAGGTTGTTTTGCACTAAGCACGTATTTAGTCACCTCTTCTGTTTCCATATTTACTACACCGACTAAAACAGTGCCACTTGTAACATATACATACTTACCTTCCTTTTTATGACCATGCCAAGCTCTGATAAAACCTTGTCTATGATTTTCAACTTGATAAAACCTCTTAACATCAGAAAAATTAAAATCATTTACAAATCGTACTGATCCTCTATCGTCCACAGATATCCCTCCTGCTAATATTGTTAAATCTTTCATAATTATATAAATTTATTCTGTTCACTCTTACTCCTTAAAAAGGCACTGTTGTTATAAAGTTTATCTTCTGGATTTTCAATTCTTTTTTCTCTGAAAATTTTTATCATTCTTTCAACTTCATCTTCTACAGTAACTACTGGTCTATATTTAA
This sequence comes from bacterium, assembly GCA_023267475.1. GTDB lineage: Bacteria > Patescibacteriota > Minisyncoccia > Phycocordibacterales > UBA5272 > UBA11704. The sequence continues at coordinate 6,158 of JAHFND010000025.1, forward strand.
AAACTTTCATTGATTTAGAATTATCTACACGATAATTTCTGGCGTCCTGGAAAGAAATCTCTGTATATTTAATTTTTGTACCAGGCACCAACTTAGATACTTTCTCACCAAGTTCACGAATATTCACATTTTCTTTTAATAAACAAAAAGTTCCGTTATGTCTATCTCTACAAGCTTCTACCACATATTCAGCAATATCTCGTACAGCAATTATAGGTCTCCACTGATCACCTCCATAAATAGTCAACTCTCCAAGACCTACTGCTCTCATTGTCAAAAGATTCACCACAAGATCCATACGGATTCTTGAATGTTCATCTCCTAATCCAAAAACTGTACCCAATCTGAAGATTGTATGACTATGTTTTCTTATATAATCCTCAGCTACAAGCTTTGTCGAAGCATAAGAAGATAATGGATTAACCGGACTTTCCTCATTAAGAATTCCTTCTTGAGCACCATACACGGAACACGTAGACATAAAAATAATATGCTTACCAGGTGTTACAGATTCACAAAATCTTTTTATCGCTTGATGATTTATCTCCTCAGTTAATGTTGGATTGATATTACATGCAGGATCTCCAACGAGTGCAGCCATGAGTACTACAACATCAAAATCTTCAGCTACTGTCTTTAATTTTTCTGTATCACGCACATCTCCATGAAAAAATGGAATATCTTTCAAGAATCTATTCTCATATAGCAAAGTATCATATACAGCCACATCAAAACCATCCCTCCTTAAACAGTCACATGTAATACCACCTATATAACCAGCTCCGCCTACGACCAGTACTTTTTCTTTAGTTGTACTCATTTTTTCGTTATATTTAGTCTAATATTTAAACTAATATTAACACAGTAGATATACTATAGCAAAACATCATGTCTCTTAGTAATACGGCGAACTAAATAGCTACGACCAGTAAATAAAGCTATGGTAATTTTACTTCTTCTGGAGGTGGAGTATCTATAAAATATCCAGCATACACCGCTTTAGCTACAATTTTTGCTCTGTTCCAAGTTGCAGAATTAATTCCATACTTAAAAAAACCAAGGATACATAACCCTAGATTCCAGAAAAATATATTCAAGAAAAGCATAACTTTTGATTTACGTCTATGTATCCTAGAAATACGTATGCCACTTTTTAAATGATAATAAA
>JAHFND010000026.1 GCA_023267475.1 bacterium
ATTAAATAAAAAAGTAAAAATAATATTAGCACGCCAGCGTCGTAAAGTACCAATGTAAGACATTGGGGTGCATGGTTCACAATGTCTCACATTGGCTACGATCTTTTACGACACAATAGAGCGGGCTTTAGAAGGCTCTATTATGTCGTAAAAGATATATTGTGCGACATTGCCCTTATATCTGATTTGCCCCCCGCTATAGATAAATAAAGAGATTAAAGACTAATATAAATTAGTTACAAATAATTTTATTATTTGATTCCCTCACCTTCATCGACGTAAAAGTTTTTTAAATTGAATTCCCCGCTACGAATCCTGTAGTCCAGCAAAGTTGCAAACTATATCCACCGGACGGTCTGTCTATATTTAGTACATCTCCTACAATATATAGATTAGGTATGATACGTGATTCCATTGTTTTGAAGTTTACTTCCTTTAAATCGACTCCGCCTGATGACACTATCGCTTTATCTTCACTCAGAAGTTCTTTTACATGAAGTGGTATTGATTTTAGAAATTGTACGAGCTTGATTCTGTCTTCACTACTTACACTGTGACTAAAAGTTTCCCCGTCAATTTTCGCTTGTTCAAGTAACGGTGTTACAAGAGATGTCGGAATTAATTTTCCTAAAACATTTTTTAATTTTTTGTTACTATCTTCTACAAGTGTTCTTTGTAGCTGACTTTTAAGTTCTGGAAAATCAAGATGTGGAAATAAGTCCAAGATTATGGATACTTCGCCATACTTTAGTAACTCTCCGATTTCTCTACTCATATTTAGTACTGTAGGCCCACTCATTCCAAAATGTGTAAACAAAATTTTCCCCTTATGAGATTCTTGTTTTTGATTATTTTGATATGTTGTTAATTTTATATCTGGCATTGAAAGCCCGCTTAGTTTCTTTGTCCAAGTGTCAGTGAGTGCAACAGGAACAAGAGATACATCAGGTACTATGATATTGTGACCTAATTTATGAAGCCACTTGAAGCCATCTCCAGTAGACCCAGTTTCTGGACGTGATGTGCCACCTGTTCCGATTACACATTTCTTTGCATGAACAGTTACTCCATTTTTTATTTTGATATCAAAGAATCCAGTCTTTTTATTTATAGATATTCCAGTCACTGGACTGTTTGATTGAACGGTCACATTTCCTTTTATAAGATAATTATGTAATACATCCCACACTGATTGAGATGAGTTAGATACTGGGAATACTCTTCCTTCATTTTCTTCTTTAGTATTCATTCCATTCTTATGAAAGAAATCCAAAGTGTCTTCCACATTCCATTGTGAAAAAGCTGAAAATAAATACTGGTCATTCCCCTTGTATTTTGCAAGCATTATTCGGTTATCCTTTTTATTATTTGTTACATTACATCTACCACCACCTGTGATGAGTAATTTTTTACCAAGGGTGTCATTTTTTTCAAGTATTAAAACTTTCTTTCCTCTTTCACCTGCACGCCCTGCAGTCATCATCCCAGACGGCCCACCACCAATGACAACAATATCCCAGATTATATTTTCTTGTGGGATTGTTTTCATATCGTCTAGTTTTGTTTTTGCCATTCGTAAAGTGTCACTGCGGTAGCATTTGATGCATTAAGTGATTCACACAACTCACTTGTTTTTATGGATAATTTGAAATCACAAAGTTCTAATGTCTTTTCTCTTATACCTGCACCTTCACTTCCAATCACAAGCACAGTATTACTATCAAATTTCACTTCTTCTAATTTTGTATCACCATTCCCTGTTAATCCATAACTCCAGAATCCAACATCTTTTAATTTACGAAGTGTTGTATTTATATTCCCAATTCTTACTACTGGTATCGCGAAGTTCATACCAGAAGCAGCTTTAATAACTGTCCCGTTTAGCTGTACTTGGTCATGTTCTGGAAGAAGTACTGCATCTGCTCCGAACGCTACCGCACTACGAATTATCGCTCCTACATTGTGTGGGTCTTCTAATTCATCAAGTAAAACAAAGAGTGAATTTTTAGAATTATCTTTTGCTTTGTTTAAAACTTCTTCAAGTGGAGTGTACAAAATATTTTCTTTAAGTAGTGCACAGATTCCTTGGTGTACTGCATCACGTCCTACCATAGATTCTATTTCTTCACGAGTTACTACGTCAAATGGAAGATTATTACTTTGAATAATCCCAGTAATGCTCGGGTCTTGTGATTTATCTTTAGTTAAAAATAATTTTTCTATAGAAAGTGTTCCACTACGTTTGTGGGCAAGTAGTGCTTCGTTTAGTGGATTTTTCCCGTATAAATAAACAGTGTTTTTCATATACTAGACATTATAGCATATTTATTGTATTTTACATAGTTCTTTATTTTAATCTTTTGTCCCCTATTTACTCTTTACAAAATAGGCGTATAATTGCGAAAGTTGTAAAGGGAAGATGTAAATCATCAAAACCTGTTTTATCAAGGGGAAGCAATTGAAAAATCGCAACAAAGGTAAAAAGAATCTGGTTCTCCGTCGTGGTCTGGTCAAACCTGGCATGGATGCAGAGAAACCAAGGAGTCCTGAGATGTGCCGGCGAGCTGATCGCAGGGTTATGCGCTTCATCATCTTGGCTGGTGTCTCAATCGACCAGATTTCCATTCAGATGGATGAATACTTCGTGCTTTTCGGAAACGGCACCGTTGTTTCCACCGAAAAGACAAGGAAAATCCGGGATTGGATTGGAAAGTCCAAGACAAGGCGTAAGCTGTATGACACATGGAAATGCATGTTTCGCGATCTGACACCTGAGCAAATGCTTGAGAAGGCGAATTTCTGCCTCCCTCTTGCAGGAAAGTGGAAGTCACGTGACATTCGTCCTCCGGCATCAGAACTCGAAGTTAGCAGGCAAAAAGCGAAAGCGGTAGTCAGCCGTGGTCGCATAAATCATAGCGGCATGAGCGCGACGCTCTAATCTGCTCAATTTTCAACCCCAAGGGGCTCTACGGAGCCCCTTTAACGTTTCTACTGTAGTTTATATATCGCACATTTTAAGAATAATTCTTGTCCTTCTAGAGATGATTCTTCTGCATATTTATTTGTAAATTTAGAGCAGTATGCATGCACCTCATCATTTTGCTCCACCATATTTTTATCTTCTAATGATTGTTCCCAATCTGATAAACATGTGCGATATGTTACACCATCTGGTTTATAAAATGGACATTTTTTTTCAATGACTGAAGTTGCAAAGTTTACAAAGTCTTTATCTGTGATTGATGAATACAAATCATTATTCATATTTTTATAAATATCTCCAACATAATTTCCTACTTCTTCTTGGTTCATGTCTACAAAGTTTTTCGGAGTTATCTTATCGTGATAATACTTTGATATAGTCCATCCAAAAATAAACGCAATGAGAATAAGAAATATTGTTAGTAAATATTTTTTGATTTTAGGTATCTGTTCACTCATTAAGTGTAGTATATACCTATCTATAATATTTTCTGATTACTGCAGTGAGTACTGCCTCTATTCTTAATTTTTCAGGGTCTGGGTATATTTTCTTGAAAGCTTTATTTGCAGGCACTAGTACTGGGCGTCCTCTCTCAACCTGGAAGTATTTCAAAGTATATTCAGTATCTACTAATGCTAAGACTATTTCTCCGACAAGTGGTTTTCTTCCACGCTCTACAAGGACGAAGTCTCCTGCGAATATTCCTGCGTCTTTCATGGATTCACCCACCACTTCTATCATGTATGTCGGAGTTCTTTTTCTGATAAGCATTTTATCAAGAGAAATTAAATCCATTTCAGAGTGTTCTGCAGGTGAAGGGAATCCGGCTTGTACCGTTCCTAATTTCATTATCGTACCAGTTGATACCATGGATAGTCTTCGTCCTTCTTTTTTTAGTATTCCTTCCTCGATTAGTTTCTCTACTTTATAAGAAACTGTGTTTTTAGAAGCAACACCAAAAATCTTCTTCATCTCTTCGTATGTAGGTATTCTTTCGTGGGTAGCAAAGTATGTGATTATTTTTTCTCTATCATCCATATCTATAGTGTAGTAGAACAAATGTTCTACTACAAGTGGATAACTAAAAAACTACTTTTTACCTTTATTTTTATCGCCTTTTATATTATTTATTTGTATTGGGCTTTGAATTCCTGGTGACCACTCTGCTTTTATTTCTCCGAATTTTCTTTCAAACTCAGACACGTTATAAGAAAGAGATTGGACTAGACGTTTTGCATGTTGTGGAGTTAAAGCATAAGCACTTATCTCCTCTCCTGAAGCCAATGTAATCACAAAGAACTCAGCACTACTTGCAATATTTACGTTTTCACAAAATTTTTTTGGTATTTTATTAAAATCCATATTTTATTATTATTTGTTAATTTTAGCACAATCAACACTCCACACACCCTCTGATATGCAATTTTTAAAATTAACAAATGGGGTAGTAGAAGCCATTATAATTTTGTTTACATCATCTTTTGAATAGTAGTTTTTCTTAATTGTATTTTTATCTAGATCTATAAAATATATACCTGATAATATAAATAAAATTGAAGCAAAAAATAATGTCCAAAAGTACGAAACAGGTTTCTCGTTGTTTATTATCTTTGAGAGAAATATTAAAAATAAAGTTAATGCTCCCAACATTATTAACGTGAATCCTGCTGCTGCATACCAAGTAATATCAGATTTGAACACCTGGATATCTACAGATACAAAAGTAAAGAGTGCAATAAAAAAAGCTAAAATTTCAATTATCCTTAGACTTTCTATATGAAGTTCTTTGTTTAGGTTATCTATTTTTTCTCTTAGTTCTAAGATATTTTTTTCGAATACTTCTAACCTTGAATCTGGAGGATTTAAAGGTGTCGTCCCAGTTGTGGAACTACCAACTTTTTTCGTTGTTAATTTATATTTAGTAGTTTCTGGAGTTACTGGCATACAAAAATTAAGATTGTCGTAGTTCTGCTGGGATTTTTATTTTCTTTATTTCATGGCCATTAACTATTATCTCTATAAAATAAACCCCTATACCAGGTAGTGGAAGTGTGGGTATTTCACCTATTATCCCATATGTTTTCTCTGCTACTGTTTGTTCTTCTGTGTTTTCAAAGATTCTTTTTAAGAATTCTTGGTTGCCTTCCTTTTTTAGATTAATAGTTATACTAATTTGTTCTTGTAATGTTGATTTAAAATTACATACCCAATATATATATGGAGAAGAAAATATTTCGGTGTTGCCGTCACTGTTTGGAGGAAAAACTATTCTATCAAATAATCCTATTATATTTGGCTTATTTTCTTGTGTGATATTTATAAAATCACAAAGTAAAAAAAAGTTAAATTCTATTCCTTGCATAGGGTAATTATAGCATTTTTTTCACTATATACATATCTTGGTTGAATCCTCCTATTCCTACAAATTCTACGCTTTCATCCCCTGCTAAAATCTTTTCGTAAGGAATACAATTAAAACACCCACCCTCTTTAGTATTAGAATCATACGCACCGCGTGGACATACGAACACTTTATCTTCTCCTTCCCGTTTTGCAATTCTTCGCGCTTCTTTCACTTTCATAGCTACTTCCATCACATCACGGTATGCAGTATCAGCATCCGGTAATTCTTTTTCTACTACATTTCCTGATTCTAAATACCAATAACTCGCCCTACTTACTTTTCTTTTTTGTAATGCATTACAAAGTAATAAGTATATTGGGAGTTGAAGTGATGTTTCCTGTTCTTCTTTTTTCCCAGTTTTAAAATCAATGATATGAAGTGTGTCATCAGGTAAATATTCTATCCAGTCCACTAATCCATTTAAAATAATATTGTGATCTTCACTTAAAAAGAAGTTTGGATTCATGGTCTCACGTGGAAGTTTAATTCTTTTATTTACTAAAAACTTTGGATCTTGTCGCACATTTTCTAACATCACAATTCCACGTTGTTTAAATTCATGCTCTTCCTCATCACTTGTAAACCCTCCTTTTTTGCCACTCACTTTCTTCCACGCTTCTTCAAAGTCTAAAAGTAAGTCACGCTTCATTCTCTCATTTGCTGGATAGTCAGCGAGGGCTTCTAATACTTCGTGCACTGCAACACCAAGAGACATGTGGGGATTTACAATAGTTATCTTATGCCCTGTTTTCTTATCTTTGTACATATTGTGTAAATAATAAAGTCTAGGACACTTAAGAAAATCTCCCATTGAAGAGTGTGATACCCAGACGGCTGTGTATTTATCAGTCATAGTTATATTGTACCCGAAATTAAATCTTCTTCGAATTCTTTTATTCCGTCTATTGTTTGTTTATATTTACTTGTATCTGGAAAATCAAGTGACACTATCTTTTTATAAACTGCCACTATTAGCTTCTTCATTTTTTCTAGTTCATGTTTTGTATCTTTGTCATCAAATGAAAGAGATATTTCTTGTATTTTGTTGTCTTGTTCTTCTTCAACGAATTCTAAGACTCCTTTTGTTACAGTGTGAGTATTATAATCGCGAGAATTTTCTACTAATATCTTATACATCATGAGTTGGTGACGATAATTATGCAATTTTATTTCTTCATACGCAGATAGTTTCGGTGCGTCCCAGCCATCCACTCCTTTTCCTGTTTTTAAATCAATCACCGTCCAATTCTTATTCTCATCTTCTATAATTTGGTCGATTTTTCCAGTCAGAAGAGCACCATCTACCATTACGGATTGTTTACTGAAATTTAATTCTACAGTGTCTTCACCTCTTATTTCATCTTTTTTAAGTTCATAATAACGAGATAAAATATTCTCTCCACGTTCACGTAATTTCTTTTCTTCGAAATCCATAAGTCGTCCTTTCTTTAATTCTTTCTCAAAGATTTCTGTGATTGTTTTAAGTGATGGGACTTTTTTATCTTTACGCGCCAAAACATGTGCATCTTCTAATGCTTTATGTATAGCACTACCGTATACGCTACTACTTGTCTTTGCTTGTGGGAAACGAAGCAGGTTTTGTTCTAAGAATAGAAGTGGACCACCTTTTGTGATGTCTAAGAAATTATTCAAGTGTGTCGGCGAAAGGATCTACCCTTCTACCACTTTTTGCAACAACGCTTTTTCATCATGAGCAAATGGTGGTGTGTGATATACCTGCAATCCTTGTGTTAAAAGTTCTGACGAATCTATAAATGGAGTTTTACTATTTTCTACATCAGTTGCAGATAAGAATCGC
>JAHFND010000027.1 GCA_023267475.1 bacterium
CAGGAAGAAGCGCAAAGATGCGTTCAGGGTTTGTGTCGACAAAAATTTGAGAGTCCATTTGTTTACAATAACAAAAAATGAAAGAGTTGGGAAGAAAATGAAAGAGGCCGCACTGTGATGGCGCGGCCGGTTGATCGGATTCGTTGGCGCTGTGCGTCAACGCTTTGTACAACTCATGGAGTTCTCTGTACTGGTCTTCACCAGTCAGATACCACATCATCTTGTAGTAAGTCTCGAGTGTCTTCATTAAACTACTCCTTTAGAAGTTGGTCTTATGTATGCTAACACATAATATTTAAAAAACAAGGAATAGTATTTCAATATAAAAGAAAACAAGGCAAGCTGGATAGCTGCCTTGTATTTTTTCAAACGGCGAGATTATGCCCGCCTTATTCAACCAAGAATCTCTTGACGAGAGTTCCTTTCGGAACGAGGAATTCATAGCTGGTCATTTTGTCTCCGATGGGTTTGAAGTGATTCCTCATCCAGTCGGACTGGAATACTTCTTTTTTTGTTACCAGTTCGGCGTCCTCGCGATCTTCTTCTAATATTATGGATTTTTCTACTTCGACTTTTCCTTTTTTGTAACCATCTCCCAGCTGTTGGTAGAAGGTGTAGTATTCAATTTGGTTAATTGACACCGTACCGATGGTGAATGAACCAGAGGTTATGTCTTTGTCTCTCATACTGACTATTTTCATCTTCGAGTGGACCACCTTGTCTTTAGGTAGAGACGATGACAACATCCAATGGATGACGAAGACTAAAACAGTCGACAGCGCCCACGCGATTGCGTGGTACATAATGATTTCCATGTTAGGGATGCTTGTTGAATTATTCTTAAGGAAGCGGGAAACTAGTACTGATGCCAGAAGGCCTACTACGATGATGACTATCACAATAGGGGGGACGTTCATTTCTTAATTCCTTTTTAGACTTTATTTCAATTAGTGTATGTGCCATCGGCACTCCAATTAATACTATATCACTTATTTATTAAAAGTCAATATTGTTATATATTATTTATGTGTTAAATAAAAAATATTTTAACCATGCTTATGTATTTGTTTCTAGTTTGTGTGGATTATGATTCGGACAAGTTTTATCTGAACATCTTTCTGGAATTGTTTTGGTTCCCTCCATCATTAATTCTCCACATAAAGTGCCGTCATCTTTTTTGTAATTACAACGATTTCCAGTTGGTCTGGTTTTTATAATGTGTTTACAATCTGGATAATTTGAACAAGAATAAAATACTCCGAACCTTCCTTTTCTTTCTTCCATGTATCCGTCTTTACATTTATTACATGCGACTCCTGTAGAGTTTGCTTTACGCATTTCTTCATCTTGTTCTATATATTTACACTTTGGATAATTTGAACATGCAATAAACTTTCCATAACGTCCATCACGTTCCATCAGTTCTCCTTTACCACACTTAGGACAATCTTTTCCAAGCTTCTTCGGTCCTTCCATAATACTTCCATCGATTTTTCTAGCACCCATACAATCTGGATATCTAGAACAAGAATAAAACTTTCCATTGCGTGCAAGTTTAATAACCATAGTTGCATCACACAGTGGGCACTTCATTCCATCAGGCGCGTCTCCCATGCTTGTAGCTTTCTCTAGTTTTTCTTTTGATTTTACATCTTTAAGAAATGGTCCGTAGAAATCTTTTAATATTTTTAGGTATGTAGTTTTTCCTTCGGCGATTGTGTCTAACTTATTTTCCATATCTGCTGTAAAGGTATCACTTATATAAGAAGGGAAGTGTTCTTCAAGGAAAGAGATAACCACTTCACCTGTGTCTGTTGGGTATAGTGCTTTATTTATTTTCTCTACATAACCACGCGCTTCGATAGTCGAAAGAATCGATGCATAAGTAGAAGGACGTCCAATATCACGTTTTTCGAGTTCTTTGATTAAACCGGCTTCAGAATATCTGTTCGGTGGGAGTGTAGCTTTTTCTATTGATTGAAGAGTTTTTAGATTTAACTCGTCTCCCTTTTTAAGTTCTGGTAGATTTACATCATCTCCACGAGCATCTTGGTCTACTAGTAACCATCCAGGTGACATTACTACTGATCCTGTAACAGAAAAGTTCGGAATACTTTTTGAGTGAATGTTTGCAGTTACTTTACTGCGTTTTAATTTTGCATCTGCCATTTGTGAAGAAACTGTTCTTTCCCAGATTAAAGAATAGAGACGTTTTTCATCATCAGTTGTTCCAGCACTACGAGATGTCGCATGCGTTGGGCGTATCGCTTCGTGAGCTTCTTGTGCATTCTTTGATTTAGTTTTGTATTGTCTTATGTTTACTAATTCTTTTCCATAATTTTTTTCAATTACAGTTGCGATTTCTCCGAGTGCGGTTTGAGATAGAGTTGTACTATCTGTACGCATGTATGTAATGAATCCTTTTTCATACAATTTCTGTGCGATACCCATAGTACGAGATGGTGCATAACCAAGACGAGATGATGCAGTCTGTTGAAGAGTAGAAGTAGTAAATGGTGCACGTGGTGAACGTGATACGTCTGTACTTTCTACAGAGACAACTTCCCATGAATTATTTTTCCCTTCCTTTACTATTCTCTCGGCTTCTTTTTTATCGCGAGGTTCTACTTCACAATCAAGTTGTAATGTATAAGTTTTACTTTCTTTCATTTTTCCAACGGTCGAAAACTCTCCAGCGATTACATAATATGTCTCTGGTACGAATGCACGTATCTCACGCTCGCGTTCCATTATTATGCGAAGAGCAGGGGATTGCACACGACCAGCAGATAATCCGTAGCGTACCTTTTTCCAAATTATTCCTGAGAGATCATAACCTACTAATCTATCTAGCACGCGACGAGCCTCTTGTGCTTCTTTTAAATTCATATCTATTTCACGTGGATGTTTGAGTGCCTCAATAATAGCCTCCTTAGTGATTTCATGGAAAGCCACACGCTTTGCACCTTTTAAGTTACAAGCCTCTTGTATATGCCATGCTATGGCTTCACCTTCACGGTCAGGGTCGGTTGCTAGGTATACTTCACTTGCTTTCTTTGCGAGAGATTTAATATCAGAAATTACTTTTTCTTTTCCAGTACTTACTTCGTAATGTGGTACGAATCCAGCTTCTATGTCCACTGCTTTTTTATTACTTTTAGGAAGGTCACGAATATGACCAATAGACGCACGCACTTCATATGCGCCGTCTAGATATTTTGATATAGTTTTTGCCTTTGATGGACTTTCTACTATTAATAGTTTCATGGTGACAATAGAATGTACTTTACACTATTCTTCTCACTTCGCCAAATGTTTCTTGTATTTTACCTTTCATTTCAAGTGAAGAAAGTGTGATTAAAAACTTCGAAGGGTTTAGTTTACTTTCTATAAGTAGTGCATCTTTTTCTTTTGGTTCTATAAGTAAATCCATTATTATTTTTTCTTCATTAGAATAATTTTCAGTTTGTATTTCTTTTTCTTTTTTTGATAAGTGAAGTAGTGAGAATAAATCATCTTCATTTGTGACTATATAAGCACCATCACGAATTAAGGTATTTGTACCTACTGATGTAGGGGAAAATATTTCTCCAGGAATTGCGCCTATATCTCTACCTAGCTCAAGAGCAATGCGTGCAGTAATTAGAGTTCCTGATTTTTCTTCTGCTTCTACTATTAATACTGCATCTGATAATGCAGCCACTATTCTATTTCTTGCGGGGAATGTCCACTGGGCTGCTTCTGTAAGGGGAGAGAGTTCTGATATTAAAAGTCCACCGGAATCTACTATCTCTTCTGCAAGATTAAGGTGTGTCGATGGATACATTACTTTTTTATCCAATCCATTTCCAAGTATCGCAAAAGTTTTTAGATTATTTTTTAAAGCGGAAATATGAGCTATGCTATCTATTCCATGAGCAAGACCAGAGACTATAATCACCTCTTCACCTTCTAATAAACTTATTAATTTTTCAATCGCTTGTTTTCCATATTGAGTATGTTTTCGTGAGCCGACTACTGTTAAAATTCTTGGAGTAGACCTTCCGTATTCATCTAACTTTATTTCCGGTAAGACTCCTGCTATATAGATTTGTTCCGGTACATCATGTAGTTGTAATAATCTTGCAAGGAGTGGATGGTCAGAAAATTTTTCTCGAGGAATTATTGTGATTGGAAACTGCATGTATAAAGTATACAAGAGTTAATTTTAATTTATAAAAAAAGATCCCGCATCATTGCGAGAGAGGTTTTAAGTTCTTTCGTTTTAATACGGGATCATACTTACGGAAGAGTGCGATTGGTAAAATCTTAGAAACAGATTTTACCTTCACCACGCGCTATCGTAAGTAGGGTCATATTTTCTGGGAGTCTTTTCGGTTCTGTTTTCATGATGTGTGACCATGAGGATGTTCCAAGTTTATTGACTGGAAGATAGACTTGGACAGAGTCCTCTATATTTTCCATCGATACTGGTAACGACTGAATTATTATCGCCGAGGCTTTTTCTCCTTCGATCGGTGTACATTTTCCAGCTTCCGTCCACCGCATGGAATTAATTACTGATTGTTCTGGAAAATTAATCCAGTTTCTTAATCGATCCTTCGGATAGAAATGATTGCACCATACTCCAGCCAATAAAGCGACAAGGATGATTCGCGTGCCAAACTCTTGATGATTCTTTGGCTTGAAAGATAATCCGATGAGAGCTCTTAAGTCAAGTATCAAAAACGATGTATCGACATTTTTTCTTGGTAGACGATCGTCTTTGAATAGGTGAACAAGAGATCCAGAGGGTAATGTTTTTGATGAATTGTTTTTTTGTATCGAAACCCTCCAACCGAAATGAAGTCCTTGTTCCCACCCAAGCAGGTTTCCAAGTTCGCTCAAGAGCGGGATAAGAACTGGGAGTAGATAGAAACCATTTTCCCAAAAGTGGTTTAGATCTTCTTCCATCCAGATCAGTCGACCTCTTTCTCCCGCCGGTATTATCACTAGAGAACGTAGGATAAAACCGGAAAGACAAAGTATGGTCAACTGTATGGCATAGATATTCCAGAAGACGAAGGACAGATACCAAAACATCCAAGGTGATATCAACATTAAAGTCAGTATCACCCCTTCTAACTTGTTGATCTTCATGAAGATTGTCCTCTTAGGAAGAAGTATCAGTTAGTGACAGGGTACATATTTAATAGAATACTGTCATACAGAATATAAAAAGGCAAATATAGATTTGTGCCCCCAGTAGGGATCGAACCTACGACCTGCGGATTAAGAGTCCGATGCTCTACCAGCTGAGCTATAGGGGCATATACACGTGGAAGATACTATACCACGAGACGAATAAATTTTCTAGAGTGTTTGTGCGAATTATGTTAGAATAAAAAAACTTTTAAAGACTAAAAGTAATAAGGCGCGGTGGCGAAGTGGTCTAACGCTGCGGTTTGCAAAACCGTCATTCGTGGGTTCAAATCCCACCCGTGCCTCCAGTTACTTTGTAACTGATACAACACCTGCCCGGGTGATGGAATGGTAGACATAAAGGACTTAAAATCCTTGGTTGGAAACGACGTGCGGGTTCGAGTCCCGCCCTGGGCACATTATTTAAAACTTTCTGGAACTTCTGTTTCAAAAGTTTTCTCTTCTCCATTTAATAGAAATGAAATTGATTTTGCATGTAGCATAATGCGTGGTGATTCTATTTTACTTCCATAGGCTTTATCTCCAACTATAGGATGAGAGATAGAAGACATGTGCGCGCGTAGTTGATGTGTGCGTCCTGTGATAGGGGATAACTCTACAAGAGTTGTATTATTTTTTCTTTCTACCACTTTTACTTTTGTGATCGCATTACGTAATTCTCCACGAGGATTAATTGGGTTGGTTGATTGTTTATAATCTTTCTTACCGCGACCAAGTGGAGCATTGATTGTGAAATTATCTTTTTCTATTAACCCTTCTACTTTAGCTACATACTTTTTCTTTGTTGTATGATTTTTAAATTGTGTTTTTAGATCATCAAAAGTTTTTTGATTTTTTGCAATCACCACAACACCAGAGGTATCTCTGTCTAATTTATGTACTATTCCACCAAGTGCAATCATGCGACCGTCTTGAAGAGTCACTTTATTATCAATATCAAAAATCTTTGGATATTTTTCCAATAAAAAATCCACTAGTGTGTATTCTGTTGAATAATCAAATGGATGTACAACCATCCCAGATGGTTTATTTATTACTAATATGTTTTCATCTTCGTAGATGATGTCTGGTTTCATTGTGCCCGAGAAAGGACTTGAACCTTCATGGGTTTCCCCGCTTGCTCCTAAGGCAAGTGCGTCTACCAATTTCGCCACCCGGGCAGGTGATTAAGTGTGATTATATCTTAAAATAAACTTTTTTGCGAGAGATTTTTATTTTAATTTAGCTCACTCTTTTTTAATGACTCCTGATACTTTTCATTCGCCAATTTGTCTTTTCTTAATAGTTCATCTACGTGTTGTCTATTTTTTTCTCCGTAATCTATTTCTACATCAAAAAACGGGATTGTTTTTACAGGTAGACGCTTCATTACAGTGTGACGAAGTTCGCTACGCATTCTTTTTGCGAAATCTAATGCCGCTGGTTCTTTTTCTTCT
>JAHFND010000003.1 GCA_023267475.1 bacterium
CATGACATCATTTATGATAATCAGAAAGATTGGTCTGGACTTCTTAATGCACGTGAAGTATTCGTAGGATATGCAAAGACTTTGAAGTTAGATACAAAGAAATTTGAAACTGATTTAAACAATCCTGACATTGAAGCAAAGATAATGGCAGAGTCAGCAGAGGGAAATAAATTAGGTATTCAAGGTACTCCTACATTTTTCGTGAACGGAAAAATGATTAGTAATCCACAATCACAAGAAGAGTTTGATAAAGTTATTAAATCTGCATCAAAATAAATATATGGGAATACGAGATTTTTTTGTTAAACAAGTAGTAAAACATGGAGCAAAAGATTTGCCGAAAGATCAGCAAGCAATGCTTTCAGCTGCAGTAGAAAAGAATCCAGAATTGTTCAGTAAGATAGCAAAAGAAATTGAAGCATTAAAAAAATCAGGCAAACCAGAGATGTATGCGTCACTTGATGTGATGAAGAAGTATCAGAAAGAACTCCAGGAACTTTTTAAAGCATAAATAAAATGAAGTCAGCTATTATTCTGCATGGAATGCCATCCAGAGAAGAATATTTTGGATTAAATGGTTCTCTACAACAAAACAAACATTGGCTTCCGTGGATAAAAGAGGAGTTGATGGCAGAAGGTGTAAAGGTTTTTTCTCCAGAATTTCCGGAGCCGTATCTTCCTGTTTATGAAAATTGGAAAAAGTCTTTTGAAGAATTAGAAGTAGATAAAGACACGATACTTATAGGACACAGTTGTGGGGCTGGTTTTATTCTTCGGTGGTTAAGTGAAAACAAAATACAAGTTGGCAAGGTTGCTTTAGTTGCTCCGTGGATTGATCCGAGAGGACAGTTACAAAATGATTTTTTTAATTTTAAAATTGATAAAGATTTATTATCAAGAGCAACAGGTGTATGTATTTTTATTTCAAAAGATGATGATAAAGATATATTAGATAGTTTTGAGATTATTAAAAAAGAATTACCTGAAGTAGATGTAAGATGGTTTGAAAATTATGGTCACTTTACTTTTGGGGACATGAAAACAATTGAATTTCCAGAACTAAAAAATTTTGTGTTAGAATAGACCGATTATGTCACTCTCTATTGGAATTGTTGGGCTTCCTAATGTCGGTAAATCGACACTCTTTAATGCGCTTACGAAAAAGCAGGTGCCGGCTGATAATTATCCATTCTGTACTATCGACCCATCAGTGGGGGTAGTTCCAGTACCAGATGTGCGTCTAGAACAACTTGCAAAGATATCTGGTTCTAAAAAAATTCTTCCAGCAATAATTGATTTCGTAGACATCGCAGGTCTTGTAAAAGGTGCAAGTGAAGGGCAGGGACTTGGTAATCAGTTTCTTTCACATATTCGTGAGACAGATGCAATAGCAGAAGTGGTACGTATATATGAAAATAGTGATCTGATACACGTGGAAGGCACAGTAGACCCATTACGTGATATTGAAATCATAAACATGGAACTTATTCTCGCAGATATGAATACTGTAGAGAAAAGAAGTCAAACTATTGGGCGTGATGTGAAGCGTGGTGATAAAGATGCGATAAAGTTACAGGGAATACTTGAACAATTGAAGAAGGCATTTGATGAAGGAAAGTTAGCAAATCTTATTTCTTTTGATGAAGAAGAGATGAAACTCATCCGTGATTTACATTTGATTACTATGAAGCCGATTCTCTATGTTTTAAATAAACAGTCTGGTGGAAAAAATCTAGATGAGATGAATGACGATAGATTTAAGAATTTAATAAAATATTTTAATGAACATAAGTTTCATTATGTAGTCGTGGATGCAAAGATAGAAGATGAATTAAAAGAATTCGAGGGTGTAGAACGTGATGAGATGAGGGCGGAACTCGGTGCTCACGATAGTGGAGTGGATGGTCTTATAAAAGCAGGATATGATTTACTCGGACTTGAAACATATTTAACAACAGGACCAGAAGAGACGCGTGCGTGGACTATAAAGAATGGAAGTACAGCACCAGTCGCAGGCCAAGCGATTCACACAGATTTTAAAGATAAATTTATTCGTGCAGAAGTCGTGGCGTGTGAAGATCTGGTAAAGGTGGGAAGTTTTGCAGAAGCGAAAGCAAAAGGTCTATTGAGAACAGAGGGGAAAGAATACATAGTCCAAGATGGCGACGTTATAGAATTTAAGATCTAAAATTACTTCATCTACTTTGTCGCTACAAAATTTTTCTCAGTCGTCGTACTAACTTGTACGTCTCTTTCGAAAAATTTCTATGCTTCGCGTATCTAAAGCAATTTTAAATCTTAAATAAGTTTAGAATTTTAAATTAGACAGTATGTATTTTTTGTTGTATAGTAAAAGTCATTTTTGTTATTTTAGGGAGAGCAGATGAAAAATAGAGATAGAGATCATCTTCCATTTTTTGGAAGAGAGGTATTCATGCGTCGCCGTGCGATGCGTGGGGAAGTCACTCAGAAAATGATCCAAAGGAAAATACTCGGGGTAAAATCTCGAGGGAACATTATCGGCGAACTTGAATCAGGTCGAATCCGTGATCCGAATCCAGAGTTGCTCAAGAAATTGTCTCGTGTTCTGAAATGGGATTATGACGAGATGATGTCTTTTTTGGTCAGGGAGAAATACGGTGCTCACTTGGTGCCGGCTCGCGAGTTTCATGAAGGAAAAACTGTAAGTGTGTCTTCTTCGGTAGTCGAAGGGTTGCGGATTCGTACTGTGATCACCAGACTACCCATAAGGAAGTAGGGGATAGATGTGCGAAATGCGGGAGCGATCCCGCATTTTTGTTTTGTTATGTTACACTTTTATCATGTATATAATTTACGCAATACTTGGTGCTATTATGGCATCATTAGGTACAATATTTGCTAAGTTTGGATTAAAAGGAGTCGATGCGAATCTGCTCACTGCAATTCGTGGAATAGTTATGGCGATAATCGTGAGTATCGCTGCGCTCTCATTTGGAAAAGTTTCTGTTGCATCGCTTTCTACGTTATCTAGTAGACAATGGCTATATGTTATTTTATCCGGTGTAGGGGGAGCACTTTCATGGATATTCTTTTATCACGCACTAGCGTCAGGGTCAGCAATTACTGTAACTGTGATTGATAAGTTGTCTATATTGTTTACTTCAGTACTAGCATTTCTTTTTCTCACAGAGAAAATCACATTTCAATCTGGAGTTGGTCTGATTTTTATAACATTAGGTACTATATTAGTGGCTATTCCATTTGATAAGATTACACATCTCGTCCGATAATTTTAATAACTATTGACTTTTATATATATTAGTGTATAATATATATTGGGTCACAAAATCAACAAGTCGAGGAGACAAAAATGGGATTGAAGGATGTGAAGACCGTCGTAATACCCAGCAATTCCGCGATGACAGCGGAAGAAATAGAAGACGTTTCGTGGAAATCCCCACAAAAGAAGTCTTCTGGTGGTATAAAACATCACCCGGGCGCCGACGGATCTCAGAATCGCCAAAAGAGTTTCGGTCGTCAACGCTTGATCCGTGGTTGCCAGGGCGGATGGATCAAGTCGTAGACCGATAATAACGGTCTCTCAGAAAAGGCGCTGCATGCAGCGCCTTTTTCATTTTCTATATTTCTAAGTTATAATCAAAGATACTATGTCACATACTGTTAATGATGTTCGAAGCAAATTCCTTTCTTTCATGAAAGGAAAGGGTCATGCCATCATTCCATCAGCATCACTTGTTCCAGAAAACGACCCGACGACACTTTTCACAGGAAGTGGTATGCAACCAATGGTACCGTATCTCCTTGGTCAGCCACACCCAGAAGGAAAGCGTATTGCAGATTCACAGAAGTCATTTCGTTCACAAGATATAGAAGAAGTAGGAGATAATCGTCACACTACATTTTTTGAAATGTTAGGGAATTGGTCATTTGGAGATTATTTTAAAGAAGATCAAATAAATTGGATGTGGGAATTTTTAATAGATGAACTTAAATTAGATGCAAATAATTTTTATGTAACTTGTTTTAAAGGAAGTATTGAAGCAGGTGTACCTAAAGATGAAGTATCTGCTAAACATTGGCAAGAATTATTTGGAAAAGCAGGAATAGAAGCAAGGATAAGTGATAATCCTGAAGACGGAATAAAAGAAGGAGAGAGAATATTTTATTATGGAGAGAAGAAAAATTGGTGGTCACGCGCAGGTATTCCTTCAAATATGCCAGAAGGAGAACCAGGTGGACCAGATTCTGAAATGTTTTATGATTTTGATCCAAAAAATGAAAAGCAATTACACAAGAATTCTGGTATAGAAGGAGAATGTCATGTGAATTGTGATTGTGGTCGCTTCTTAGAGATTGGGAATAACGTCTTCATGCAGTATAAGAAAGTTGGCGAAGGATTTGAAAATCTTCCACAACAAAATGTGGACTTCGGCGGTGGACTTGAAAGAATCGTCGCTTCACTTCGTAATGATGCAGATGTTTTCAATGTGGATGTATTTGAAAAAGCAAAAGAAATTCTAGAGAGTCGTGGAGGAAAGAGGTATGGAAGTGATAATACTACGACTTATGCGATGCGTGTAATACTTGATCACATTCGTGCAGCTACGTTTTTAATAAGCGATGATGTTTTACCTGGAAATAAAGATCAGATGTACTTCGTGCGTCGTTTGATTCGTCGAGCGGTACGATTTGCTCGCAATCTTGGAATAAATGATTCTTTTACAAGAGAAGTAGCGCAAACATTTATCGACACATACAAAGAAGAATATAAAAATCTTAAAAATAAAAAAGATATTATTTTAAACGAATTAGAAAAAGAAGAAAATAAGTTTATAGAGACACTAGAGAAAGGGATAAGACAGTTTGAAAAGTTTATGTTGTCAGGCTTTGAAGGAGAGAAGTTGAATAAAAGTTTTCCTTCAGAATATGTTTTTGAACTCGTTACTTCTTATGGATTCCCGATAGAACTTGTTTTAGAAATAGCAAAAGAAAAAGGGATGACTGTAGACATATTGAATTTTGAAAGAAAGATGAATGAACACAAAGAGTTATCTCGTACTGCAGCACAGGGTAAGTTTAAAGGAGGACTAGGAGGGGACGGAGAAATGGAAGTGAAATACCACACAGCTACACATTTATTAAATGAAGCATTACGACAAGTGTTAGGCGAGCATGTAATGCAGAAGGGTAGTAATATCACACCAGAGAGACTTCGTTTTGATTTCTCTCATGGAGAAAAGATGACTGAAGAACAGAAGAAAAAAGTAGAAGATATAGTAAATGATGTAATTAAAAAAGATTTACCAGTAATTCGTGAAGAAGTTTCTTATGATGAAGCACGTGCTCGTGGTGCTATAGGTGTATTTGATGCAAAGTATGGTGACACTGTGAGTATTTATCACGTAGGAGAGGGAAAGAATCGAGGAGATAGCAATATGTTTTCTATGGAGTTCTGTGGTGGACCACACGTAGAACATACAGGCGTATTAGGAACATTTAAGATTCAAAAAGAGGAGGCAGTATCTGCCGGAGTTCGTCGCATTAAAGCTGTCTTATCTTAAAATTGTTCATCTCCTAGTTTGATTAAAAAATAAAAAAGAGTAGTATTTATTTATTCTCTATTTGAGTGAGAGCAAAATGGCGAAGATAATTTCAGGTCAGATGGATCTGGGAGATAGATATAAAGAAGTGAAAGATGATGAATGGCGAAGGCCAGAAAATTCGGAGTCTGGTTATTGTTTTGTAAAGGGGTGCGGTGGACACTTATTTTTCCATCGCAAGATATGGACACATTCCATTTTGATCCCGGTGAAAGGTTCTGATCGAAAAATGTTTGAAGACGGTCAGAATATAGATCAATCAGACGAGATTTTCCTTATTGACTATAAATGACCAGATTGTTTCAGGGCGATTTCAGATAAAGTCATATGACTTTATCTGAAATCGCCTTTTTAGTTTTTATTATTTTGTGTGTATCTTGCTAGTTACTATCTTTGAGTGACGATATACTGTTTAACATGAATCCATATCTTTCTATTTCAGTCGGGGATACAGCTACACTCATTAATTATGTTGTAGATGGTGATGTACTTGTATCTCATACACATCCGATAGGTTATAAACATATAGAGGCAGATGGAATGAATCATATAGCGGCTTCAAAGTTAGCAGATGGAGTATTGTACGCATTAGAATTTATTTCATTACAAGACAGAATACCTACGGACTTTCGTTTGATAGCACCACGTTATGCTACATGGATTGGTGAATCACTTGAAAAGGTTTCTTATTCACAGTTTTATACAAATGGAGTGCCTGTGAGTGTTACAATAGAAGGTATAGAAAACGCTTCTCTTCCTTATGCAAGACATTCGCAAACCATACACTCGTTCAAAGTCTAATTCCAACTTATCTTCACGTGTGGAGAAGTTTGAATCGCGTTCGTATGATCGTGATGATGAAGATGTAAGGCCAGTACATATTCCTATAAAAGTTTCTCGTGGGCGTAGAAATATCCACCAGATGGAGATGTACCCACGTAAATTACGTGATGAAGAGATTGATGATGATTATGAAGAAGATAGACCAAGAGGAGATATAGTGTATAGGGATCCACGTACTCGTTATAGAGGAGCTAATAATTCTTTTAGTACTTGGGCTACTGTTTCAGTTGTGGGAGTTCTCGTAGGTGGAGCGTTACTTCTTACATACGTGTTTAATAGCGCAACTATAACTCTTGTTCCTAAACACCAAGATGTAGAGGGTTTACATAAGACTATTTCCTTTACTTCTAATGTAGCTGATTCAGTGCGTGTTCCTTTTGTAATTGCTACTTCTACCATTACAAAAAGTAAGACTCTACCTCTTTCAGAAACTAAAAAAGTACAAGCAAAAGCATCTGGTACTATAGTCATATATAATAATTTTGATGCCGAGCCGCAAAAATTAATTAAGAATACTCGATTTGAATCTTCATCTGGTAAAATTTACCGTATTAATCAGTCCATTACTGTTCCAGGTAAGAAGGGAGACACTCCAGGAAGTGTGGAAGCGATAGTTTACGCAGATAGTTATGGAGCAGATTATAACAGCGCTCCAACAGATTTCACCATTCCAGGATTTAAAGGTACACCACGTTACACTGGATTCTTTGGGCGTTCAAATGGTGCGATCACAGGTGGTGCTTCTGGAAATATGACACTTGCCTCACTTGCAGATGTGAATGCAGCAAAGGATGAATTGGCTCTTGAAACAGCACAGAAATTAAAGACAGATTTATCTACAATGAAGAAAGATGGTTATGTAGGACTTTATAGTGCGGTGGATGTAGTTTATAAAGATAATGAGCAAGATGTACTTCAAGGAATCACATCTACTTATGAAGTTACAGCTACTGGATACCTTATGTTTGCTTCAGCTCCAGAATTTTCAAAGAAAATCGCAGAAGGCGTAAGAGATTACAATGGCGAACCTGTAAGACTTTCATATACTGACACACTGAACTATTCAAGGAAAGATACAGACAGGATAGCAACAGCACAAAATATAGATATCTTAGTAGAAGGAAGTCCAAGAGTTATCTGGAATACAGATCAAGAAGCAATAAAGATTTTAGTAGCAGGCAAAAAACGTGATGAATTCAAACCTTTAATGAAAAGTATAGATTCTATAGAAAGTGCAGAGATAAGTTTCTCACCACTTTGGCTTTCATCTTTCCCAGCTGATAAGACAAAAATATCTATAGTTGAATCGCTACCTAAGCGTTGATAAAGACATGTATCTCTGATACACTACAACTCTTACTATGGAAGAATCTGATATTGAAATTGTTGAAGGACGCGTGGTGGAAGCACTTCCAAGCACACTCTTTCGTGTAGACATCGGAGGTAAAGAAATAATTACTTATCTCGGAGGTCGTATGCGAATACATAAAATAAAAGTTCTCGTTGGAGACAAAGTAAGTGTTCAGATCGATCCTTATGGAGGGAAAGGAAGAATAATCAAACGCCTATAAGGCAAAAAGGGGCATTATATTTGCAAAATCTTCAAAGATATAGTACAATAGTCCCCATATTTCTCATGAAAGTACGATCATCAGTAAAAACAATTTGTTCAAAGTGCCAAATGATAAAACGTGGTGGCGTACTTCGTGTTATTTGTGAGAATCCTAAACATAAGCAAGCTCAAGGATAAATCCTAAAAGCCTAACTAATTTACATACTATATGCGTATCTCAGGTATTACTCTCCCAGAAAACAAACGTCTAGAAATAGCTCTTACGGCTGTTTATGGTGTAGGACGTCCTCGTGCAAAGATGATTATCAAGAAGCTTGGTCTAAATGAAGGAATGCGCACTACAGAGCTTACTCCTGATCAGGAAAATCTTATTCGTCGTGAAATTGAACTCTTTAAGACAGAAGGAGATCTAAAGCGTGAACATCAGCAAAACATAAAGCGTCTTAAAGATATTAAGTCATATCGTGGTACACGTCATATAAAGCATTTACCAGCACGTGGACAGCGTACAAAGACAAACAGTCGAACTGTTCGTGGTAACGTACGTCGTACGATGGGAAGTGGACGCCGTAAGACCGAGAAAACATAAAAGAAAGACATAAACATTAATCAAAATATATGGGAAAGAAAAGAATCGTAAAAAAGAATAGTTCTGGAGTTGATAATGCTCTTAAAGCACGTTCACTCGCAAAGGTAATCAAGAAGAGAATTGTTGAAGGTACTTTGTTTGTTGAGTCTTCATATAACAACACTCGTCTTTCTTTAGCAGACAAATCTGGAAATATTCTAGCTTGGTCTTCATCAGGATCTCTAGGATTTAAAGGCGCAAAAAAGGGAACACCATTTGCCGCTTCAAAGATTGGAGAACTTATGGGAGAAAAAGCACAGCAGATTGGTATTAAGTCAGTAGATGTAATCGTAAAAGGAGTAGGTTCTGGACGTGAATCTGCAATCAGAGGGTTCTCTACTTTTGGAGTAGAAATTGTTTCAATTATTGATAAGACACCGGTACCACACAATGGTCCAAAGGCACGTAAGCCTCGTCACATATAAAATTATGAGTAGAATCACATGTAAAACTTGTCGTCGTCTTGGAGAATCACTTTGTGGTCGTGAGAAGTGTGCCTTTAAGAAGCGCCCATACGCTCCAGGAAAACTTGATAGTGAAAGAAAGCATCGTTCAAACGTATCTGAATACGGAGAACAACTTCGTGCAAAGCAGAAGATGCGTATCACTTATGGTCTAATGGAAAAGCAATTCGCTATGTACGTAAAGCGTGCTACTGCTAAGCATGATGCTGGGGAAGGATCTGTTACACCTGCTCTTAAACTTGCACGTGAACTTGAATCAAGATTAGACAATATGGTATTCCGTGCAGGATTTGCGAATACTAGAGCTCTCGCTCGTCAGCTTGTATCACACGGACACATTCTAGTTAACGGACGTCGTGTCACTGTTGCTTCACACCAAGTGAAAGTAGGAGATGTGATTGCTATCCGTGAGGGTAGTAAATCAGCTAAGGTCTTCACTTCAATTAAAGAGAAGTTAGAAGCTATGACTCCAAGTCATATCATCACAGTTAATCCTGAAACATTATCAGCTGAAGTGAAAGGTGTTCCACGTGAGGTAGAGGGTATGTTTGATACCCAGAAAGTGCTTGAGTACTACTCACGTTAATTCGTGTGTTAGTGGTCAAGGGTTCTCCACTACCATAGACTTGCGTAATTTGCAATTTTAAGGTAGAATAGGGGAACTTTACTTAATAAGGGGCCAAAGTTTTCTTACTACTAATAACTAATAAAGACCTTAATTTGCATATGTCTTCACATTCTATTATTTTGCCTTCAAAGCCAAAAATTGTTAAAGAAGATGCCACATCTGGCGTTTACGAAATAGATGGTCTATATCCAGGGTACGGACATACACTAGGTAACTCACTTCGTCGTATTATCCTTTCATCAATTCCTGGTGCTGCTATCACTTCACTTTCTATTGATGGTGTTAAGCATGAATTCTCTGCAATAGATGGAATCAAGGAAGATGTTATCGCGATAATTCTCAATCTTAAGAAGACCCGTTTCAAGTTGCACGGTGATGATGCTCAAAAGGCAACTCTTCATATAAAGGGAGCAAAGACAATTCTTGCAAAAGATATTACTCTTCCTACTCAGCTTGAAATAATGAACAAGGATCAATACATTTGTGAATCAACCGCAAAGGATGTAGATATCGCAATTGAGATTACAGTAGAAAAAGGACTTGGTTATATTCCTCGCGAGATTCTTCAAAAAGAAAAGGCTGATATAGGAACAATCGCACTTGATGCATCATTTACTCCCATTCGTCGCGCTTCATATGAAGTAGAAAATATGCGTGTAGGTGATCGTACTGACCATAACCGTCTTCGTGTTTCAATTGAGACAGATGGAACTATCTCTCCTCATCAAGTTCTTGAAGATTCTATTCATACAATGATTACACAACTTCAAGCAATCGTAGGTTTCCGTGAGAAAGTAGTAGAAATGCCAAAGGACGTAAAAGCAGAACCAATCGTTGATTCATCTGATTCTCTTGATGTTACTGATGCAAGTAAGGTAAAGATAGAAGACTTGGGACTTTCTACTCGTACAGAAAATGCACTGGTTGCAGCTTCTATTCGTACAGCAGGAGGACTTGCTCGTAAATCAGAAGAAGATCTTCTTTCTACAGATGGACTAGGAGAGAAAGGAATTACAGAAATTAAGAAAGCACTAGGAGATCTAGGGCTTACACTAAAATAGTAGCGAAGTACAGATATTCTGTGTTATAGTATAGGACCAACAAACGTATGAAACATCATAAATCATTCAGAAAATTCGGAAGAGAAAAAAATCAGAGAAAGGCTTTCATTCGTGGTCTTATCGTCAATCTCGTTCGTCATGGACGTATTGAAACTACTCTTGCTCGTGCAAAGGAAGTACGTCCTTTTGTTGAGAAGCTTGTTACTCTTGCAAAAGAAGACACTGTAGCACGCCGAAGATTGGTTGCTTCTAGAATCATGAATCAAGATGATGAGACTGCAAAACTTTTTAAGGATTATGCTGTGAAGTATAAAGATGTAGCTGGTGGATACACACGTATCTTGAAGCTTCCTACTCGTATTTCAGATGGTGCTGAAAAGGCTGTTATTGAATTCGTATAATAATATTACTATGACAAAGATACACACAATCGACGCAACAGATAAAGTACTAGGACGCTTAGCTTCAGAAGTAGCAGCTCTTCTTAATTCAAAAGATAGTATTTCATTTGTTAAAAATCGTGTAGAAGATGTACAAGTAAAGGTAGTGAATGCTTCAAAGATGAAGGTTACAGGAAATAAGATGAAGGAAAGTGTTCACAAGTCATATTCTGGGTACCCAGGTGGTCTTAAAGAGATGCCTCTTCGTTATGTAGTAGAAAAACATGGATATGCAAAGCTCCTTACACATGCTGTACACGGAATGCTTCCAAAGAATCGTTTACAAGAAATCCGTATGAAAAATCTCGTAATTGAGGAATAATTTTAATAATAAACATTTATGTCAGTAGATACAAAAAATCGTTATATAGAAGCAGTGGGACGTAGAAAGACAGCAATCGCGCGTGTTCGTATTACTCCTGCTACAAAGACTACTTTTACAGTGAACGATAAAGATGTAAATGAATACTTCACAACAGGCGAACTTCAAATGATTGCACAAGAAGCAATCTCAAAAGGAGAAGTAGGGGAAAAGTTTACAGTAACAGTACGTGTAGTGGGTGGTGGAATCCATGCACAAGCAGAAGCTGTACGTCATGGTCTTGCTCGTACACTAGTAGAACGTGATGAAGAAGTGAAGAATACTTTGAAGAAGCTCGGATTCTTAAAGCGCGACTCACGCCAGGTTGAAAGAAAGAAATTCGGTTTGAAGAAAGCTCGTAAAGCTCCTACATGGAGTAAGCGTTAAGATAAAAACTCCGACCAGAAATGGTCGGGGTTTTTATTTTCTTGACTTTTTATTTCAAATAATTTATATAGAATAAGTGCGTAGAAAATGTTATAATAGATCATCACAGAGATGCAGTTACGGTTGGATTCGGAATTTGTAAGACCCTTAAAACATTATGAAAAAAGATGAAGAAATTGAATTAACTAATAACGAAGAACGAAAAACTAACAACGAGGTTCTTGATGATGTGTCTTTCGAAGAAGTAAATGAAGAAGGAGAAGTAGATGCAAAAACTACAATCAAGAAACTTCGTGAAAAATTAAAGAAGTTAGAATCTGAAAAGCAAGAATATCTTGATTTAAGTCAGCGCACACTTGCGGACTATGCGAATTTCAAAAAAGAAGTAGAAAGTAACCGTATACAAGATAGAGCTTTTGCTACAAAGCGATTCATCGAAAAACTTCTTCCAGTACTCGATGCCTATGATATGGCGAAGGGGAATACTGAAGCTTGGAATAAGGTGGATGCAAATTGGCGTACAGGCATTGAATACATATTCGGACAATTACATAACGTATTAGAGAATGAAGGAGTAGTACAATTCGGAAAAGTAGGAGATCATTTTGATCCACATTTACACGAAAGTATGGAAATGGTTGAGATAGAAGATGCATCACAAAATGACACACTTGTTAATGTTCTTCAGTCAGGTTACAAAATGCATGACAGTATATTACGAGTAGCTCGAGTAAAAGTCGGACATATCAAAAAATAGAATTAGAAATTGTATTTAACTAAGAACGAATAACTAACAACAAATAACTATTTAAAAACTATGGCAAAAATAATCGGTATCGATCTAGGTACAACTAACTCAGCAGTAGCTATAATAGAAGGAGGACAACCAAAAATAATTGAAAATCTTGAAGGTAATCGTACGACGCCTTCTGTTGTGTCGATTAATAAAAATGGTGAGCGTTCTGTAGGTCAGATAGCAAAGCGCCAAGCGGTGACTAATCCAGAAAATACTGTTTATGGAGTAAAGCGTTTTATGGGGCATTCATTTTCTGATAAAGAAGTACAGAATGATATTCCTCGTGTTCCATATAAGATTAAGGCTAGTGATAATGGTGGTGTTTTAGTTACTCTTGGTGGAAAAGATTCTCGTCCGGAAGAAATCTCTGCTATGATTCTTCAGAAAATAAAGTCGGATGTAGAAGCAAAAACAGGTGAAAAGATAACTCAAGCAGTTATCACAGTGCCTGCATATTTTAACGATACACAACGCCAAGCCACAATAGACGCAGGTAAAATCGCTGGTCTTGAAGTAATGCGTATTATCCCAGAACCTACAGCTGCAGCGCTTGCATATGGATTTAATAGTGCGAAAAGTGAAAAGATAGCAGTGTATGACTTCGGAGGAGGTACATTTGATATTTCTATTCTCGAAGTAGGGGATGGAGTAGTAGAAGTAAAGTCTGTTGATGGTGACTCACACTTAGGAGGACGAGATATTGATCAGAAGTTCGTAGAATTTATCGCGAATGAATTTAAAAAAGATCAAGGTATTGATGTTACAAAAGATACTCTCGCATTACAGCGTCTTGATGAAGCAGCTGAGAAAGCAAAGCATGAACTTTCAACTCAACTTGAGACGGAAATAAATATTCCGTTTATTACTTCAGGTGCTGACGGACCAAAGCACTTACTTATAAAAGTAACTCGTGCGAAGCTAGAAGAAATAGCAAAAGAATTCGTAGATCGCTCTATCGAAATTACAAATCGTGCGCTTGCAAATTCTCCATTTAAAAAAGAAGAGATTCATGAAATTATAATGGTCGGAGGACAGACAAGAATGCCAATGATTGTGGAAGCAGTAAAAGCGTTATTTGGTAAAGAACCGAATCGTTCAATCAATCCTGATGAAGTGGTGGCTCTTGGTGCTGCAGTACAAGCTGGAGTATTACAAGGTGATGTGAAGGATGTACTCTTGCTCGACGTTATTCCACTTTCGCTTGGTATTGAAACTATGGGAGGAGTGGCAACAAAGCTTGTAGAAAAAAATACAACCATTCCTACAGCGAAGTCACAAATTTTCTCTACAGCTGCTGATAATCAGACATCAGTAGAGATTCATATTACACAAGGTGAAAGACCACTTGCACAAGATAACAAATCGCTCGGTAGATTTATTCTTGATGGTATTCCACCTGCACCGCGTGGTATGCCACAAATTGAAGTTACATTTGATGTGGATGCAAACGGAATTCTAAATGTTAAAGCAAAAGATAAGACATCTGGTAAAGAACAATCCATTCGTATCGAAGCATCATCTGGTCTATCTGATGAAGATATTAAAAAGATGCAAGAAGATGCTGAGGCACATGCTGATGAAGATAAAAAGAAAATGGAATTAGTAGAAGCAAAAAATATGGGGGATGCCATGATTCATACTGCGGAGAAAGCACTTAAAGATGCAGAAGGAAAAATTTCTGAAGAATTAAAGAAGGAGGTAAACGAAGCGATAGAAATGCTTAAAACTGCTCGCAATGGAGATGATATGAGTGATATAAAGAATCGTACAGAGACATTGTCTAATGTAATGATGAAGATCGGAGAGGAAATGAAGAAAGCAAACGATAATCAATCACAAACTCAACCAGAAAACCAATCAGGAGAAACTCCAAAAGATGAAACTACTCCTAATGCATAATTGTGTTAGAATAAGTTTAATATGGCAACAAAGGACTATTACAACTTACTCGGTGTAGATAAGAATGCCTCAAAAGAAGAGATAAAAAAGGCTTTTTATAAACTTGCTGCGAAATACCACCCTGATAAAAAAGGTGGTGATGAAGCAAAGTTTAAGGAAGTAAATGAAGCATACCAGGTACTTTCTGACGAGAAGAAACGTAAAGAGTATGACACCTATGGACAGACATTTAATGGTCAAGGTCCACAAGCAGGAGGATTTGGTGGATTCGGTGGAGGATTCGATGCATCAGATTTTGCAAATATGCAATTTGATTTCGGAGACTTAGGAGATATCTTCGGAGATATGTTTGGTGGTGCTTCACCATTTGGTGGTCAATCACGAGCAAAACGCGGACGAGATATTTCACTTGAGCTTGATGTCACATTTAACGAAAGTATTTTTGGAACAGAAAGAAATGTTTTGATCTCAAAAGTAAGTACATGTAAAACTTGTACAGGCACAGGAGCTAAGAAGGGTACAAAGATGAAGACTTGTACTACATGTAATGGCCAAGGTAAGATTCATGAAGTAAAGAAAACTTTCATGGGTAATTTCCAGTCAGTTCGTAATTGTGATATCTGTCGTGGCGTAGGAAAAGTTCCAGAAGAAAAATGTCATGATTGTCGTGGTAATGGAGTAGTGTCATCTCGTGAAGAAATAAATATTAAAGTACCGGCAGGTATATCTAATGGTGAGATGATGCGTATGTCACAAATGGGAGAAGCAGTAGCGGGTGGAACGACAGGGGATCTATATGTGAAGATAAATGTACAATCACATAAAGTATGGAAGCGTGAAGGAACGGATCTAAGTATCACTCATGAGATAAAATTATCAGATGCATTACTTGGTGCAAAGCATACAATAGAAGGGTTAGATGGAAAAATTGAAATTGATATTCCTGTTGGCGCAACTCACGGAGAAATATTACGAGTGAGAGGAAGAGGGGTGCCTCACATTCATGAGAAAAATAAGCGTGGTGATGTACTTGTGAAGTTATCAATTGCAATGCCGAAGAAATTATCGAAGAAGGCCATGGCTTTTATTGAAGGATTGAAGGAGGAGGGATTATAATCTTAAAAAATTATTTCATCTGCTTTGTTGTGGGTCCCAGTTGGCTCGTCAACGTAGTGATATCTACGTCTCCTCGCCAACCACCCCACGCCTCGCATCTAAAACAATTTATTAAGATTATCAAAAGGCGACCACTTCATGGTCGCCTTTTGATTTGATATACTATTATTTATGTCAAATAAGATTTTAGTCTCAGGAATAAAACCAACAGGTAGACTTCATTTTGGTAATTATTTTGGTGCGATGAGACAAAATATAGAGCTCGCTAATAGTGGTGAATATGAAAGCTATGTTTTTCTCGCAGATTATCACGCTCTCACCAGTGTAAAAAATGGAGATGAATTGCGTACTCAAACACTAGAAGCTGCAGCATCTTACATTGCTTGTGGTCTAGATATAGATAAGGCTATTTTGTTTAGACAATCATCAGTCCCTGAAGTCACAGAACTTACTTGGATATTTAATAATTTAGTGACAATGCCGTATCTTATGCGTGCACATGCATTTAAAGACAATGAAGCAAAAAATAAAGATGTAAATGTCGGACTATTTGATTATCCAGTTTTGATGGCGTCAGATATATTAATGTATAACGCAGATGTAGTTCCAGTTGGGGCTGATCAGAAGCAACACATAGAATACACACGTGATATCGCAGGATATTATAATCGTGCGTTTGGTGTAGAACAATTCAAAGAACCTAAAGAATTAATAGTAGACGGTGTAGCTGTAATTCCTGGGATAGACGGACAGAAGATGAGTAAGAGTTATAATAATCACATAGAACTATTTTGCTCTGATGAAGATTTAAAAAAACGTGTGATGAGTATTGTTACTGATTCTGCGACATCTGAAGAAAAGAAAAATCCTGACGAAAATAACATTTATAAAATACACAAACTATTTTTAAATGAAGAGGGAGATAAGTCGCTTCGCGCAAAGTTTGAAAACGGTGGATACAGTTACAAAGACGCAAAAGAGGAGTTACTTTCTACTATCATGAAGTGGAGAGAAGGGAAGAAGGAAAAATATAACGAACTTATTTCCAATCCTGAGAAAATTATAAAAATTTTAGAGGAAGGAGGTAGAAAAGCAAAAGCTCGCGCTGAAGTTACTATGAAAATGGTACGTCATCAAGTTGGACTTCAATAATCTACTTATTTAATGTAGAATAAAAATTATGGAAAGAACTTTAATTAAAGACGTCTCTAAATCAGTGGGGGAAGAAGTGCTTATAAAAGGTTGGGTAGATGTTCGTCGTGATCAAGGTAAGATGGTCTTTTTAGACATAAGAGACGTATCTGGAAAGGTACAGGCAGTGGTACTACCAAATCATGCTGAAGCACTCGTAGAGGCTCAAAAATTGCGTCCTGAGTGGGTTTTAGCCGTAACAGGTAAGGTAAATAAGCGCCCAGAAAAGAACGTAAAAGAAGGGGTGACAAATGGAGATGTAGAACTAGAGGTTCTTTCAATAGAGGTTTTAAATGAGGCTGTGACTCCAGTATTTGATATTTCGACTGATGGTTATGAAATAAATGAAGAAGTCAGATTACAGCATAAGACTTTAGATCAGCGTCGTGAAAGAATACAAAAAAATATTAGGATGCGGCATCGCGTAATTAAATATATACGAGACTATTTTGATAAAGAAAATTTCGTGGAAGTTGAAACCCCACTTCTTACAAATCCGACACCAGAAGGTTCACGTAGTTATATAGTTCCTTCACGATTATGGCCAAAAAATTTTTATGCTCTTCCACAATCTCCACAACAGTACAAACAATTGTTAATGGTTGGTGGATTTGAAAAATATTTCCAAATCGCAAAGTGTATGCGTGATGAAGACACTCGTGGTGACAGACAACCAGAGTTTACACAGCTCGATATGGAGATGAGTTTTGTTACTCGTGAAGATGTCATGAAGATAAATGAAGATCTTCTCATTAAATTAGTAACAGAATTATTCCCAGAGAAAAAAATACAAACTGTTCCATTTCCAGTATTTACATACAAAGAAGCAATGGAAAAATATGGGACTGATAAGCCAGACATAAGAGAAGATAAAGAAGATAAAAATCTTTTAGCATTTTGTTGGGTTGTAGATTTTCCAGCATTTGAGAAAACAGGATCAGATAATGTCGATGGTACAGGGGAATGGACATTTACGCATAATCCATTTACTGGAGTGAAGGATGAATTTATTTCTGATCTTAGAGAAAAGAAAAATATTGGAAATATAATTTCTACTCAATATGACATAGCAATGAATGGTTCTGAGATTGGAGGTGGAGGTATACGTCTTCATAAAGCAGAAGATCTTAAAAAAGTTTTTGAAATTATGGGTTACAGTGAAGATAAAATACAGTCTAACTTTGGCCAGATACTTATGGCACTTACCGAAGGAGCTCCACCACACGGAGGTATCGCTTGGGGATTGGATAGATTACTCATGATACTTTTAAATGAGCCAAACATTCGTGAAGTAATAGCATTCCCTAAAACAGGCGAGGGGAAAGATTTACTCATGCAAGCGCCATCTCCTGCACCAGAGAAGACATTAAAAGAATTAAAGATATCATTTACTTAAAAATATAGATGAAACGTATTGCTCTTTATTTTTTAATAAGTGTCGGATTTATTTCACAAGCAAATGCTTTAACTTCATTTGATAAAGCTGTATGGATTCCATATTGGCAAAAAACTGCAGGCGCAAGTACTACGCTTCAAAATTTAGACGCAGTTACCCAAATCAGTCCTTTTGCTTTTGAGTTGCAAAGTAGTGGGGAGATTAAAGATGTAATGAAGATAGATGAAGAGCCGTGGTTATCTCTTATAGCTGAAGCTAAGAATAAGAAAATAAAAATATACCCAAGTATTTTATCTTATGCACAAACTGATAAAGAGAAGAATTTGCTCTGGCTTTTACTTGCTCAAAAGAAAAGACGTGACGCCCACATAAGAGATATTGTTTCTCTTGTTACCACAAATGGATTTGATGGTATTGATATTGATTATGAAAATAAAGTTGCATCGATTAAGCCATATTTTTCTGTTTTCTTACAAGATTTATCAAAAGCACTTCATAAAAAAGGGAAGAAACTCATTTGTACAGTAGAAGCACGTACTCCACCAGAAAGTAGGTATGCTACTACTTCAAAAGTAATTCTTGCGCGTGTGGAGTATTCAAATGATTATAAGATAATAGGAAATGCTTGTGACCAAATACGTCTGATGGCTTATGATCAAGCTGAAGATGATGCACAACTTATGTTTGCGAATAGAGATGTCGGTAATCTATATAGACCTGTAGCTGACATAGAATGGGTAAAGAAAATACTTACTCTTGCACTTCGTGATATTCCTGCAAAGAAATTAGTTCTTGGTGTTGCTACTTATGGAAATAAATATGAAATATTGCCGGCTGTAGGTACTACTACCACAAAATATATTCGTGTAGGTTCAATGAACTTTAATTATGCTGACGATTTAGCGAAGTCTTTAAATATTATTCCTACTCGTAATAATGCAGGTGAGCTTAGCTTTACTTATGCCACAAGCACAGGCATACAGAATCAAGCGCTTGGCGCGTATAAACAATATCTAGTTTGGTATTCAGATTCAGTCGCTATCGCAGATAAGATTCGTATCGCTAAATTGTATAAATTAGGTGGAGTATCAGTATTTAAAATAGACGGTGGAAATGATCCAAAGGTTTGGGAAGTTTTGAGAGCTCAGTAGTTTTGTATTGCTAAAATTAATTCACTAGTAACTAGTCGATAGTGACTATATACTAATATTATATGGAATTTACTGTTAAATTAGATCGTTTTGAAGGACCCTACACAAAGCTTCTTGAACTCATAGATCAGAAAAAATTATCTATAACAGAGATTTCTTTGGTAGATGTAGCAGATGATTATATAGCTTATATTAAGACATTAGATCAAAAGAATCTTGTAGATATATCACAGTTTATTGTGGTCGCTTCCACTCTTATGCTTATAAAAGCTAAGTCTCTTTTGCCAGGAGTTATGTATACAGAGGAGGAAGAAAAACAGGTGCATGATTTGGAAAGAAAATTGGAAATGTATGCAACTTTAGTAGGAGCATGTCAGTGCATCGATGAAATTTATAAGAAAGCAGAATTATATTCTCGTGAACGTATCTCTTACAAAGGTGGAGTTTCCGTTTTTGTTCCTGATGATCATGTTACAACAAAAATTCTGCAATCAGTGGCCATGCTTACTATACAATCTTTTGTTACTCCAAAACAATTAGTGAAAGTAGCAGTAGAACAAGCATTAAGAATAGAAAATGTAATTGAGAAATTACTGGAAAGAGTACGTACGATGCAGAGTGTCACACTTTCTAAGTTAGCCGATGGTGCGAAAACATTAGAAGAACATAAAAAAATACTTATTGTAAATTTTATTGCACTATTAGAATTACTAAGATCAGGATCTATAATAGCTGAACAGGAAGTAGACGGTGGGGAAATAAACATACAACCTCTAGCAAGATAATCTCTATGTTACACTTAAAATAATTATGCTTCAAAAAATTATTACAATATTATTTCTTTCTGGAGATCCACTCTCAGTAAAAATTCTTGCAAGTATTATTGGAGTTAAAGAAGATGAGATAGAAAAAAGCCTGGAAGATGTATCAAAAGCACTAGATTCTATAGGTCTTTCTCTATTACATACAAATAATGAGTTATCTATAGTGACTCAGTCATCTCAGGCACAACTAGTGGAAGCGTTCTGGACTGAAGAATTGCAAGGAGAATTGACCCCAGCCGCGTTACAGGTACTTACACTTGTCGCTTATTTAGGTGAAGCTACAAGAGAGAATATTTCTTATATCCGTGGAGTGCAGTCATCACAGTCTATAAGAACTCTTACTGTCAGAGGATTAATTTCAAGATCAGGGGAGAAGTGTGTTTTAACTGCCGACGCTATGAAACATCTAGGTATTACAAAGGTGGAAGAATTACCAGATTACGATTCTATAAGTTCATCACTTAAAGAAAAATTAACTACACGTAGTCTTTAAATATTATGCAGAAAGCAAGACACGATTATATTGAATTATCTTTTATATATGTAACAGCAATTGTTACGCTTCTTGCACTTTCTACTATAGCTTCTCCAGTTAATACAGGACATTTTGGTTTGATAACTCCAACTCAAGAGAAAAAGGAAAGCACATCTACAATATACGATATAAAAGCATTTGATGATATAAAAGTAATAGCTAAATCTTATGTGATTTACGATATTGTCGACAAGAGGGTCATATCTTCAAAGAATGAAGATCAAATATTAACTCTCGCTAGTCTTACAAAAGTAATGACAGCAGTGACAGCGCTTACTCACAATAAACCAGATACAAAAATCACTATTGATCCTAAAGTAATAGATGGTAAATATGATCTAGGTTTAAAGAAAAATCAAGTTTGGAAACTTGAAGAGCTACTCAAGTATACTTTAGTATTTTCATCAAATGATGGGGCTATTGAAATCGCAAATGGATTGGGCGGACAAAAAGCTTTTGTTGAACAAATGAATAATGATGCTGTTTTATTAGGGTTGAAGTTACACTTTAATCATCCTGCAGGGTTAGATGTTGGAAATTTATTTGGTGGAGAAGGTACAGCTCTTGAAGTCGCTAAGCTATTTGCTATTGCTCGTAAACGTTTTCCAGAAATATTAGATGCGACTACTCATGATAGAGTCACTGTTACTGCAAGTACAGGTAAGATAACAGGTGTTCCAAATACAAATCAAGAGATAGAAGATTTACTTGGCGCTGAAGCTTCAAAAACAGGTTTTACAGATAATGCTGGAGGTAATCTAGCGGTTGTAGTAGATACAACTGTAGGTCATCCTGTCGTGATTGTGGTTCTTGGCTCTACGAGGGAAGGAAGATTTTCAGATATATCTAAACTCTTTAAAGCATTACAGAAAAGTATTGGAAAAAGCGTTGAAAAGTAAGGTTTATGCACAAGTGTAGGGAGAATTTTCCTATGATATACTTGGTATATGAATTATCTTGACCCATTTAAGGTATTGTTACCGGCAGCTGTTTCTTTCATAGTAGGGATACTTATTTCTCCAATTGTTATACGTATTTTGCTTCATTATAAGATTTGGAAAAAGAAAAATATAACCAAATCAATAGATGGGACTGCAGCGACTATTACAGCTACATTACATAACGATGAAGAGAAAAAGTTGTTGAGAATGGGGGGTATAGTAGTATGGTTTTCAGTATTTTTTACAGCTTTATTATTTTGGTTTATATCAAAAGTCTACCCTACATCTTTTACAGAAAAATTAGTTTTTATTTCTCGTAATCAAACATGGTTGCCTTTGATGGGTATGCTAGTTGGGGCATTAGTAGGAGGATTAGATGATTATTTAGTATCTAGACCTGCTGAGAAAAATGGGAGTTATGTAGGTGGCGGGTTATCATTCCCAGTGCGTTTAGGATCTGTTGCAGCTATGGGTCTATTTGCTGCACTTTGGTTTAATATAAAACTAGGAGTTGAGTCTGTATACTTACCATTTTACGGATTTTTCCATCTTGGAGGTGTTTTGTTTATAATATTTTTCGTGATTACTACCGTCGCACTATTTTCTACTAGTGTTATTGATGGAATAGATGGTCTTTCTGGCGGGATTTTTTCAGCGATATTTTCTGCGTTTGGTGCGATAGCATTTATGCATCACCAGTTTGATATTTCAGCTCTTTGTTTTGTTATAGCTGGGGGAATATTGGCATTTTTATGGTTTAATATTCCTCCAGCATCATTTATGATGGGCGAAACGGGGATAATGGCTATACTTCTTGCGCTTTCAGTTATAGTATTTTTAACAAACGCCGTACTTTATCTTCCTATCATAGCTTTTCCTCTTGTTGTCACTTCGTCTTCTGTAATCTTACAGTTGTTATCAAAGAAATTCTTAAAAAAGAAGTTATTTTTAGTTGCACCACTTCATCATCATTTTGAAGCTAAAGGCTGGCCAAGACAAAAAATTGTAATGCGTTATTGGATTGTTTCTTACATATGTGCTCTTCTCGGAGTTATAGTATCTTTAATTAGTTAAATATGTTTGAGAGAGTTGATAAGACACTTTTATTTACAATATTAATTCTTCTTATAAGTGGTCTTATAATATTTGGTTCAGCAGCATTAGGAGTGCTTGCAGTGAACGAAGCGAAGTTTTATTCAGTTGTAGAGACACAACTTATATATGCTCTTATAGGAGGAGCAATAGCTTTATGTGTTGGAGTTATGATTCCTTATACTTGGTACAAGAAATATGCTTATGTATTTTTTGGTATAGCTTTATTTGTTACCACACTAGTTTTCGTACCTTTTTTATCTAGGTATCATGGAGGAGCACATCGTTGGATTGATTTAGGTCCTCTTTCTCTTCAGCCAAGTGAGATGCTAAAGTTTACTTTTGTATTAGTGGTAGCTTTGTGGTGTTCAAAATACAGGCAAAGTTTTAAAGATTGGAAATATGGTTTACTTCCTTATATACTGTCTGCTGGAATAGTTTCAGCGTTGTTACTTGCTCAACCAGACTTCGGTACGTACCTTATAATAATTTCTTCTTCTTTTATTGTTTATTTTGTTGGGGGTGCACGAAAGAAACATATATACACTTTATTAATTGCTGGTTTGATTGGATTTGTATTGGTAATAGCTGTCCGGCCTTATATGTTGGAAAGAGTAAAGACTTTCTTTAATAATTCTCATGATCCACGTGGATCATCTTGGCAACTCAATCAATCATTAATAGCAATAGGTAGTGGAGGATTAACAGGTAGAGGTCTTGGTCAAAGTGTTCAGAAGTTTAATTATCTTCCGGAGCCGATAGGGGATTCTATTTTTGCAGTATTAGGGGAAGAGTTAGGTTTCTTAGGGGTACTTTGTGTGCTTATACTATATGGTATAGTAGCTATAAGGGGATATATTATTTCTAAGTTTTCCCCTGACCAATTTGGTAGATTACTTGCTGTTGGAATCACTATGATTATTCTTGCGCAAGCTACTCTCAACATGGGGTCTATGCTTGGCATTGTTCCTCTGATGGGAGTACCACTTCCACTTGTTTCTCATGGTGGTACTGCACTTATGACGGCACTTTTTGAATTAGGAGTATTACTTAATATTTCAAAATCAGCTTATAATTTTATATGAAAATAGTAATTACAGGAGCAGGAGGAGGACATTTTTATCCGTTGATTGCGGTAGTTGAGCGTATTCGTAAAGAAGTCTTTGTTCAAAAAATAGTTCAACCGGATATTTATTTTTTCTCTGATAATCCATATGATGAGAAAGCTCTTTTTGAATCACAAATAAAATTTGTCCAGATTCCGGCAGGAAAGCTCCATCTTTATCCGTCTATAGATACATTTACAGGATTTTTTAAGACTATTATTGGTTGTTTTATTTCTATAATAAAAATATATTCTTTATATCCTGATGTAATATTTGCAAAGGGTGGTTATTCTAGTTTTCCTATTTTGTTTGCAGCAAGAATCTTGTCTATACCTGTTGTCATCCATGAGTCAGACACGGTCCCTGGACGCACTACAAAATGGGCTGGTAAGTTTGCTCTCCGTGTAGCTCTTTCTTATGCAGAAGCAGTAAAGTTTTATCCAAAAGAAAAAGTTGCACTGACTGGACAACCTATAAGAGATTTTTTAATTCCTCCGGCAGATTACGAACGTGTATATGGTGCGAAAGATAGACCTGTTATTTTGATTCTTGGTGGTTCACAAGGGAGTAAGACTATAAATGAAGCAATACTTCGTGTTCTTCCTGAATTATTAAATAAGTGTGATATTGTTCATCAGGTTGGAACAAATAATGTTACTGAAATGAAACAAATCTCAGAATCAATATTAAAGGATCATCAGTTTAAAGATAGGTACTTTATGGATGGATTTATTGATCCTGGAATATTTTACTCTAAAGTGGATATGACTATCACTCGTGCAGGTTCAGCGATGTTTGAGATGGCATTATGGCAACTTCCTATGCTTGTAATTCCTATCGGAGAAGCTGTTAGTCGTGATCAAAGAACAAATGCTTATGCAATGGCTTCTCGTGGAGTAGCTAGAGTTTTAGAAGAAAACAATCTTGGTAACGCTATTTTGATGACAGAGATTTCTCAAATTCTAGATAATAAAGAAAATTATGCAAAGATGTCACAAGCCGGAAAACAATTTGAGACATCACGGAATGCATCTTCTGTTATCGCTCGTGAGTTAATACGTATAGGTCTTAGTCATTCATAAACAGTATATGTCAGAAAACAAAGAATCAGTTGTAACAAGATTTGCGCCAAGCCCTACAGGTTTACTTCACATGGGTAATTATCGTACAGCAGTATTTTCTTATTTATATGCTCGTAAAAATAACGGTAAATTTATTCTTCGCATTGAAGATACAGACAGAGAAAGAAGTAAGAAAGAATATGAAGAAAATATTATAGAATCTTTGAATTGGTTAGGATTGAATTACGATGAAATGTATAGACAAAGTGAGCATGTAGATACTCATAAAAAATATTTACAGAAACTAATAGATGATGGGCATGCTTATATCTCGAAAGAGTTAGCAAAAGATGGTAGTGGTATAGAACGTGAACTGGTACGGTTTAAGAACAAAGAAGAGGTTATAACGTTTACAGATGCTATTCGTGGAGATATCACGACTGATACAAAAGATCTAGGAGATTTTGTCATTGCAAAATCCATAACAGAACCACTATTCCATCTGGCTGTTGTTGTGGATGATTACGAAGAGG
This sequence comes from bacterium, assembly GCA_023267475.1. Taxonomy (GTDB): domain Bacteria; phylum Patescibacteriota; class Minisyncoccia; order Phycocordibacterales; family UBA5272; genus UBA11704. Next base: position 25,630 of record JAHFND010000003.1, read on the forward strand.
GGGTTACTCACGTGATAAGAGGTGAAGATCATATACCAAATACTCCACGCCAAATTTTGATAGCAAGAGCACTTGGTTTTCCATCTCCTACGTATGCACATCTCCCACTTGTGTTATCTGAAGATCGTACAAAACTTTCAAAACGAAAGGGGGCACTTCCTGTAACTGCATATCGTGATATGGGATATCTTCCTTCTGCGATAATTAATTTTATGGCTTTTACTGGTTGGAATCCTGGTGGGGTGGAAGAGATTTTTACATTAGAAGAATTGGTAAAAACTTTTGATATATCGAAAGTCCATAAAGGTGGGGCTATCTTTAATGAAGAGAAATTAGCTTGGATGAATAAAGAACACATTAGGAAGCAGACCACTGAAGAACAATTATCTTCTGTCAAGAAATATATGGCGGATTATGATGAATTATTACTTAATAGATTACTCCCAACTATAATAGACAGAATTTCTGCTTATGGCGAGCTAGTTAATATTGAGGGTTCTGAGTTTAGATTTTTTATGAAACAACCAGATATAGATATTGAAAAAGTTGTCTGGAAAGATGATGAACCTTCTAAATCAAAAGAGTATCTAGAGTCAATAAAAGAAATACTAGCAATTATTGATTTTTCATCACCTCAGGTGATTAAAGAAGCAATAATGCCTTACGCCACAGAAAAAGGCAAAGGAAATGTTCTTTGGCCACTACGTTATTCTCTGTCAGGTCAAGAAAAGTCGGTAGATCCTTTCACTATCTGTTATGTGCTTGGAAAAGTTGAAACTATATCAAGAATAGAGTCTGTATGTAATAAAATCGATTCTTAGTTAGAATATGTTTCGTCGCTCTTTTATTTCTTTATTATTAGTTTGTATAGTTAGCATATTGCCAATATATGTTTATGGAGAAACAGCAGATGAGTTAAGGTCTAATCTTGATTCATTGTCGGCTAAAATTGATGCTCTAGATAAGGAAATAAAGGAATATAATGACAAAATAAGTAAAACTCAAGGAGAGGCGAAGACACTTAAGCAGGCATTAGCTAATTTAGAAGTAAGGAGAGCTCTTCTATCTAAAGAAATAAATCGAACTAAATTACGTATTACAGAGACGCAAGAAAATATAGTTGATACTGAAGGGAAAATAACAGTTACTCAAACTGTTATGTCAAAAAATAAACAAGCACTTTCCGAAATGCTTCGTTCGTTAGTTCATTCTGAGCAAACAGTTCCTCCTTTTGTTGGAGCTTTGTCTAATGGTTCACATTTATCAGATGCACTAGATATGATAAAACGTGGGGGAGATGTATCACATGCTATTGATGATAAAGTTAAAGAACTTGCGAACACTAAAGCTACATTAGATGGACAGAAGAAATCTTATGAAGCAAGTAAACAGAAATTAGAATCTTTGAATGCTACATTGACTGATCAAAAACTATTAGTAGAGGCGACTAGTAAAGAAAAAAGTAATTTGTTGATAGAAACAAAAAATAAAGAGAGTACATATCAACAATTATTAGCAGACAGAAAACAAAAGAAGGAACAATTAGAATCAGAAATGCTTGATGTCGAATCAAGATTAAAAACAATAGTTGATGCAAGTAAGCTTCCTAAATATGGGAAGGGAGTTCTCCAATATCCAGTTGAGAATGTTTTGATTACTCAATATTTCGGTAATACTCCTTTTGCCAGTAAGAATCCTCAGGTCTATAATGGTTCAGGTCACAACGGTGTGGACTTTTCAGTGAGAATAGGTTCACCAATATTATCAGCTGGTGCTGGCACAGTCATAGGTACTGGTAACACTGATTCTGCATGTAGTGGAGTGTCTTACGGTAAATGGATTCTAATTCGTCATATGAATGGTCTTACAACCCTTTATGCACACTTATCTGTGATACAGGTAGTGGAAGGTCAGAATGTTACATCTGGCCAGAAGATTGCGTTATCTGGTAATACTGGATACAGTACTGGTCCACATCTTCATTTTACAGTTTATGCATCAGACGCAGTTCATGTATCAGGCCCTACAGAATATAAGAGTAAGGTCTGTGGTACTTATATGATAATGCCTCTTGCTCCACGTGCTGGATATCTTAACCCTCTATCTTATTTATAAAATTTAGATTGGAAGAGTAGGGGAGTCCCCTGTTAAAAAGAGGCTTTTAAAACAACTCAATTTGATATACTTATATTTATGATCTCATTCACTATCCCAGCGTTCACATTAATTCTTTTTGCTGCAGTTCTCGCAGGTATTGTAGTTGGTATT
>JAHFND010000028.1 GCA_023267475.1 bacterium
TTCTTCCTCCAAATAGCCATTTGAAAATAAGATACGTAATACTTCATTTTCCTGACCAATAAGTGATCCAGTTTCTTCATCTCCAAAGTATTGAATTACTTTTGATTCTATTTGGTTTTTAATAGCAACTTTATCAACCGTAATTTTATCTAGAGATCTCTTGTTGTCTTCTGGGGTTGTTCTTAACCATTCAAGAGCTTGAAGCTGTGAGACAGCAAATAATTGTGAAGCAGATCTATCTGTTTTTGTGAACTGAAAACCAGTTAAATCTCCTTCTTCAGAAAAAAGTTTTGTTAAGGCGAAAACCTCAGGTCTTGATTGACCACGAGAAAGAATTGTCGGTGTAAGAGCCCATTTACCGTCAGAGATAGTGTAAATTTTTTGTTTGTACTCGCTTGGATGTAAATCACTTTCATTGAATCTCTTTAGATCAAGCACAAACTCGTCTTCTGAAAGTAGGAAGTCCGATGCCTTTTCAGCATCATCAAGTGCTTGCATTCTCTTCTGCATATCAGCACTATAAATATCACTTACCGAATCGGTGTACTCAATCGGGTTTTCTGGTTCAGCAAGAACAGGAGTATCAGTTCCGATTGTGTTTCTAATTAGGTTGATCTTTCCCTCAAGTCGCTGAATAAGTTTCAAATATGAGTCAAGTTTTGCCTCAGGACGCATATTGTAGATATATACTTCATCAAAGAGTGACCCTAGACGATTCACACGACCATTTCTTTGGATCATACGAACAGGATTCCAGTGTAGATCATAATTTACTAGAATACCTGCATCTTGAAGGTTTTGACCTTCAGAAAGTACATCAGTAGAGAAAAGGTACTGCAACTCAACTTCTTGTTCCTTTAGTACATAGTTCTTAGATTTTGGAGAAAATCTGGATGCTAAGTTTTCTGCATCGCTTCTATTTTTTGAAGATACAAAGCCAGTATTTACATTATTTACACTTGATGAATACTTAGAAATAGAATCTTGAATGTAGTTAATGGTATCTGCATAATAGGAAAAAACAAGAACTTTTTTGTTTGGCTGTTCCTTCTGTAAGTTATCAAGTAAAGCTCCAAAACATTTAATCTTTGAGTCATCCTTTGCAAGGATCTCTAATTGATTACGAATTGCAGAAACCAACTCTTTTTCTTTAATGAGATCTTGTTTAAGAATTTCAAGCTCATAGCTTTTTTCATCAATAGTATCCAGTGTGTTTTCTTCTAGAGATTCTAGGTCTACTTCAATATCTTCATCACCAAAACTCAACTCAAGAGCTTCAATATCTTTAAGAGAAACAATCTTTCCTTCTGCTATACCTTTTTCAAAAAGCTCCAACTTCTTGCTATAAGTTTCTAGAGATGTTCTAAGTGCACTTACGGATGATTCCATACGCTTCAAGAATACTGTTCTCAAGATACCGAATATACCTAACTGCAATAGTAATTTTTTACTATTTTCTGAACTGAGTCCGATCTCCTTTATTTCATCTCTTGTTTTGCCATAGTACTTTGTTTGGTACATCATCCATCTATAAGGAATGAATCCAAGCATAAGAATTAACTGAAATACGAAGTACATTGGATTTTCTTCTGATAAAATTTGTTCATCAAGTTTCGTCTTCACTTTATCCAATTGATTGAGGGGATGTTTTAGATCCTTACATTTTTCAATGATTTCATTTGGATCTAGTTCATAAACAGAAGATAATAGAATATTTGGACTCTCTATTTTTCTGATTGATTCAACAAGCTTCTTGTCAAGTTCATATTCTGTTACTTCAGGTATTACTTTTGGAAACTTCTTTTCAACACCGTTAACGGTTAAAGATCCGTACTCGCTTTCAATTCCTTGTCGTGTTCTTCTTACTACAAAAGTACGAATGATCGGAGTCATTACTTGTTTAATATAATCATAATCAATTTTTCCATCTCGCTTAATATCTTGGTTGATTTTCTTCTTAAGGTTTTCAACTGCTTGATAGAAGCTGATCTGTACTGTCTGCTTTTGTTCGTCAGCGATAGTAACTTTTAGAACTTCAGCATCACCACCTGTTCCAAGAAGGATCTGATTTGTGAGATCACTTAATTGATTGTTAATTGGCGTCGCTGTGAGTAGTAACACTTGAGCTTTTGGGTTTGCTCTAACCCAATCTAGAAGCAACTTAAATCTAGACCCTGAAGTTTGTCTAAGGTTATGAGATTCATCAATTACGAATAACGAAACACTGGCAATATTATCCAGTTCTTTCCTTCTTTCAATTTCTCCTGAGTTCTGAAGAGTGATCGGTTTTAGACCATAGACACCTTCAGTTGCAAGTTCCTTTTCCCATTGCTGAACAAGTGATTTTGGGCAAATAACCTCAACTCGCTTTTTACCTTCAGGGTTATCAATGTATTGCTTAAGAACACTAATAGCTGTTGTTGTCTTTCCAAGTCCAACAGAATCAGCAAGCATTGCTACTTTATATTTTCTAAGTCGTCTTAAAAGAGCGTGTACATTTTTCTGTTGAAAATCAAACAAAGTTTTCCCGTGTCCATTTTCAGAAAGATCTTCATTGTCATCTTCTATCTCTTCTTTATATAGCTCATACAGCGTTTTTATGTATGTTTCGTAAGGACTATAAAGCTCATCTCCAACAGGAGAAGTTCCTATAAGGGCACTAAACTGCTCATTCCAATTCTCAGTTGTCTCATCATTCCAAAATTGGTCAAACCAATAGAGATGTCCAACTTCTTGAGCTTCTGTCTTTGGCTGAAATACAACAACTCTATGATCTGACTCTAGTGCATTAAGTTCTGTATTGAAGGTAAGACCATTTTTTGTGAAGTTTGATGATCCTATAACTCCAACAGCTTCACTTGATTCATAAGATCCAAAGATATAACACTTAGCGTGTAAGAAGTTCTTTCTATATACACGTACCTCTATTTTACCGTTTGCTATATATTCTTTAATTTCAGAAACCACTTCTTTTAGTGCTGATTCTGGAGCAATCATAGAAAGATCAAACTTAAAATCTTGATCTGGGTAATCTGGCTCAGGTTGTACTAGTTTGTGTCTTGGAATAAGAGGTTCACGCCCAATCAAGATTCTTACTTTTGAATAGTTCTTAAGAAGAGGTAAGACAAGCTTCATACCTTCAAGATCCCAGTACCCAGTAGCAATAGAAAGTTCTGTATGCTGTGGAGCAACATCAGTAAAAACATCAATCAACTTTCTTCTATTGTTATCAATTATTTTAGGTAAGCTCATAATTATTTGGTACTAGATTTTTTAAGAAATGATTCAAACTCACTCTTTTCTACACGAAATTCCTTACCAAACTTATAAGCTTTAAGTTTGCCTGCCTTAATATAACGATAAATCGTCATTACATTAACTCGCAACTTCTCTGCCAATTCTTCAGCTAGATAAAATTCCTGCTCATTTTTGATCATAATATTCATTTTATTATACTTTACAATTGTTTACAATGCTAGTTACTAACATTTTTAAACTTCTTATAATGATTATCAATAAATTCCCAATTCTCGTCACTGTCATCTAGAGCATATTTTACAGATAAGTTTGTTGCTTTTGTTAGTAATTCTTGAATTTCAGTATTACAAGTTAACCCAACAAATATTCTATATAAATATTTTATATCCAGATCCCCACCAGCGATTTTCTCTACGTCATTACTCATTATTGGATAAAGTAAAATATCATTTTGTATTTCTTCTTTTCTGATAAAATGATAAAAGTTATCTGATGTTATTTTTTTCATATACTTTAAAGTTAGCTATCTTCTCCAATTGGATAACCGTTAATAATTTCTAATGTCTTTCTATTGTTATAATCCTCATCAATACCGCTCCAATCATTGTCATCCGTATTCATAGCATCTTCTGCGGAAGTAATGATAAAAGAAATTAGATCGTGATATGCTTTATCATTTTCTATCATTGAGTAATGAACCCTTTCAATTTCTTGGTTTGTTAATTTACGTCCTAAGTTGCTCTCAGCAAAGCTTTGAACCATTTCAGCGGTTATTACGTATAGTATTGGTGAGTCCCATTCGCATTTAGCAAAATAATCTTTAAGAAGTGCCATAAGTTTTTTATTAGTTTTAATTAAGTTAGTAAAAGTTCATTTTTTATTAAGGTGGATTAGCTTTAAATGGTTCAAATTTCGTAAGTGCTTCTTCCACTTGGTAGAACCAGTCCTTTTGACGAACTTTTTTAAGTAATACAACCACCTTCTTGATGTCATCTTTGATTCTGTACCAAGTTCTATTGTCTGAATACTTACTTAAAATTGATCTCAATTCTCTTGTGCCATTACCGTCTTTTGTCATAATTACCAAGTTGGTAAAATAGAGTGCTTGTTTTGGCTTAAGTTTCGGATCTACAATTAAGATCTGTTTAAGAATATCCTTCGGACCTGTAACAAAGCTAAAAAGAAGAAGAGAATTATTTTCAATCAAAGTTTTCCAATAATAACTAACTACTGACTGGCTTATCTTTTTACTAAAAACATCTTTAAAGGTAGGGTTTTCTGAGAATCCAAGCTTCTTGAATAATGAGTTCAATTTTTGCTTCTTACTAAGACGAATCTCAAATCTTAGTACTTCGTATAGTTCTTTTTTATCAAGCTCATCAAAAAGAGATCTCTGATACTTCGTCTGGTCTTTATCTATTGCTCTTTTGGAATCTTTTTTAAGGTCCGCAATTTTGTCATAAATTACAAATGAGTGAGCGTTAGCATAAGCACATATACTTTGCCCATCATTCATAAATCTTGTTTTAGTAAAATCAAAACTTTTACGAATATCTACCTTGTTTAGTTCAGAAATAACAAATTGAGAAGTATAACCATCTACTAGTTGGATATTTTTTGAATAATGTACAGCACTTACTGAGGCATAACGTAAATACTTTTCTTGAACAGCTATACCCATACGCATCAATCTATCTTGTAAGAGTTCAAGAATTACACTAAAATCTTTTTCCTCAACTTCATCTAAATTATTTTTATATAGTAACTTTGGGACAGAGAATTCTATTTTTATAAAGGAATCTGCACGACCTTCTATTTTTCTTTTTATTCCAGTTAATCTTGGGAAATATAAACCGCTATCAAGATCACGCTTGCTTGGGTTTCGTATAAACTTTGTATATGCTGAAGTGTTTGATTGCTGATTCCAACCTAAAGTTTCGTTAGTTGGGTTACTAATACTCACAGCATTACTTCTTTGAATGGATAAGATAACAGTATCTATCATAGTTTTGTTTTATAACCATTGAGATACTTTTCTGGATTTTTTCGTTTAGCAACCGCAAGAAGGATAGAGAAAACACCAAGAAGGTTTTCTTCGCTTTCTTTATCTGTATTTTCTCTGTTATTACAGTTGTTTTGTTCCATAAAAATAACCTGACGATTATGTACATCAGGTTACTTCTATGGTCGTTTACAAAAGTTTACAAACTTTTGTAGGGTTTTAGATACTTACTATTTATTGAGATTGCTTTGGTCGTAATGTTTAAAAAATCTTTTACCTTTGTTTCTTGTGCAATTGTTCGGTTGACTGCCTTGCCTGCCTGATACGCCTTATTTTTTGTTACATCTTCTTCAGATAAGAAGTATCCCCAATCCTCAAGAATTTCATCGTTTGCCCATACTTTACTTGTATCTTTAAATAAGGTTTTCATTAGTTTATGAGGGTCACTCTCTTCTTTTTTAGCCATTAGAATATCTTCTCCCATAAAAGAGAGTACACGTGTGGTTTCGTTAAAAGTTGGGACTTTTGAATATGTCTTAACTTTAGAAATATCATTAGATTTTCTAGTATTTGTGAGTCGCACACGGAAAAGAAAACCTCTATCATACATATCAAATAAACCTTTAGGACCGAAAGAAAAATCTTCAATTTTTAGATAGTTTTCATTTTCTAATACCAACATAGTATGAACAAACAAAAATAGATCCGTTACGTCATCTTTTTTTGATGCCGTTATTCTTACCTCATCACCTTTTAGATCACCAATATATTCTGGTTCAAAAAATGGATGCCCAATCTCTAGATCAACCCTCTGAAATTGTTCGTATTTATTTTCTATATATTTCACCAGAATTTCACGTTGCTTTTTATAACCAAAAAATTGACTATTAAAGGGTATTATTAGATCTTCAGAGAAGAATGATCCTGTTAATCCATTCTTACTTTTACCATCAAGATGATCACTGGCATACAAGGATAAGTATGACTGTAAGTATTTTTCTAGTATCTTTGTCTTTGTTACAAATAAAATAAAATCTGTGTTTGCAAAAATAAGTTTTGCTAGTTGTGTTTGACTATCTTTGGTTTGGGATATATTTGTAAGTGGAGTTTTTCTATTGTGTCTAAAA
>JAHFND010000004.1 GCA_023267475.1 bacterium
AAGAATAATAAATTCTCCATTCATATTTGATTTCACATAAATATTCTTATAAGAAGGTTCGATACATGGTACAGATCCAGCGATATTTGAGATGGTAGCAGTAGGAGCCATAGCCATTGTGTTTGAATTTCTCATTCCATATTGCTTAACAGCCTCACGTACTGGAGTCCAATCAAGCTTTGCTTCTTTTGAAACTGGAATATCCATTCCTCTTTCTTGTTCAAGTAATCCTAATGTATCTACTGGGAAGATACCACGATCCCACTTACTTCCTTTATAACTTGAATATGTACCCTTCTCGCGGGCAAGCATGGCGGACGACAAAATAGCGTGATAAGAAATAAGCTCCATTGATTCATCTGCAAACTTTACTGCTTCCTCAGAATCAAAATTAATATCCATCATATATAGAGCATCATGGAATCCCATAATACCAAGTCCAATCGGACGATGACGAAAATTACTTCTCTCTGCTTCTACTGTTGGATAGAAGTTCACATCGATAACATTATCAAGCATACGAATAGCCGTGCGAGTAGTAGAAGCTACTAAATCCACATCAAACTTTCCATTATTCATCAAGCGTTGATAATTTAGTGATCCTAGATTACACACAGCTGTCTCTTCGAGAGAATTGTTAAGTGTGATTTCTGTACAGAGATTAGAATTATGTACTATACCAGCATGATCTTGTGGAGAGCGTACATTTGATGGATCCTTCCACGTAATCCAAGGGTGTCCTGTTTCGTAAAGCATTGTAACCATCTTGCGCCAGAGTTCACGTGCCTTCATCTTCTTAAAAAGCTTTATCCTTCCTTCTTCTGCATCTTTTTCATATTGAACATAATTCTTCTCAAATATAGCTCCGTATGTTTCAGAAAGTGTAGGAGTTTCGTCCGGTGAAAATAGTGTCCAATCACCATCAGATTGAATTCTCTTCATAAATAAATCAGAAATCCATAAAGCTGTATCCATATCATGAGTACGACGGCGATCATCTCCAGTATTCTTACGAAGATCCAAAAACTCTTCTATATCGTAATGCCAGTTCTCTATATATACACATGTAGCACCTCTGCGACGTCCAGAACGATTTATAGCGACAGTCACATCATTTGCAATCTTAAGGAATGGAACAAGACCGTTTGATTTAATTCCTGATTTTTTCACAAGAGATCCAGAAGCGCGAACTGATGTCCAGTTTGTACCTATTCCTCCTGCCCATTTTGAAAGTTGTGCATTATCAGAATAAACCTTAAAGATACTTTCTAGTGAATCCCCTACTGTATTTAAATAGCAGCTAGATAATTGTGGGTGCTTTGTTCCTGAGTGAAATAGTGTAGGAGATGAAGGTACGAAACGAAGCGTAGACATTGCTTCATAAAATTCTATTGCTCGTGTAGTTCTATCTAATTCTTTTTCAGCAAGCGCTACTCCCATGGCTATACGCATCCAGAATCCTTGTATGTGTTCAATGATAAGCCCGTCCCCTTCTACATCACGTGCAAGATATCTTTCATAAAGTGTCTGAGTACCTAAGTACATAAAAAGTTCATCTCTACTTCTTACAATAGATGATGCTAGACGATTTAAATCAAAATTCGCCATACGAACATCAAGCATTCCTCTTTCTATTCCTTTATTTATTCCTTTTATGAAAGCTTCTCTATACTGTTCATCAAGACGTGTGTAATCGAGTGATACTTCGCCGATTAATTCTTCGCTAATCTGATTAAGTAGAAGTCTAGACGCAAGATATGAATAAGCAGGATCTTGTTCAATCATAGAACGAACAGTCATGACGAGTGCCTTTGTAATTTCCTTAGTCGGCATAGCCTCATAAACTTCTAGTTTTATCTGCTTTAAAATCTGCTCAACATTTATTTCTTTCTCATAACCATGAATCACGTGCATTATAGTTGCACGCACTTTTTCGATATTAAATTTCTCCTTAACACCTGTCCTCTTAGTGATATAAAGTCCTCCTTCTTCTACTTTCTCTAGGACTTCAAGTTTCTTCTCTTCGCGAATCTTTGCATGCTCAAAACGATAGATAATGTAATGTTTTGCGACGTCGAAAAAACCTGCGCTCATCAAGTTCTTTTCTACAAGATCCTGAGTATGCTCCACTGTTGGCACATACCCTTCACGAGTTAGAGCTTCAAGCTCCAACTCTTTAGAAACAAGCTCTGTAATATGCTTTGCAATCGGTGCTTTTTCATCTCTAGTAACACTTATGAATGCCTTTTTTATAGCTTTTTCAATCTTCTCAGAATCAAAAACAACAATTTCTCCGTTTCGCTTTTTAATGGTTTGTAGAATAGACATATCGAGCCTTATAAAATTACATTTTGTTAATGTACTCAGTGTATACAAAAACAACTAAAAGCCATCTTTTTTGTCTTTCAAATATGTGTCAAGAGTAACTCTTGACATCAAATATTCCATGCTGTTAAGCGACCTTATTTCGTAATGTTTTATGGTAACCGATAGCGAATCTATGAGCCTCTCCGTTAGCTAAAAGTATTTCCTTTTTGTGGTAATCCACATGTACTTTATCTCCGAGTATGTCCTTTGGTTTGTGACGATCATCTTTCACTACAGAAACTACTGGAATCATAAGCCCAAATGAAGCAAGCAGTCTTTCAGCTGTTTGCTTATGCCCTAACCCACCATCTATCACGATAAGGTCTGGATAACGCCATTCTTTATGAGAAAATCGACGAGTCAGTATTTCTCTTAACCCTTCATAATCATCATTTATCTTTTCTGGCAACTTAAATTTACGATATTCTTCTTTATCTTTTTCTTTACCAAAGATCACAGTCATCACCCCAACACGAGAAGTGCCAGAAATATGTGCCACGTCATAAGCTTCAATACGAAAATCAGTTTGTTTAAAAGACAATATTTCGTCCTCTTTTATCAAACCTATGTCTTTTATATGATCAAGTGCGAATAGTGTATTTCTTACATTTCCAGCCTTTTCAAACAAATGCTTTCTGGCATATTCATTCATCTGCTTTTCTAGACTCTTTTTTATTTCTGTCCTTTTTCCTTCAAATAGTTTTCTAATATTGTCTATATGTCTTTTATATTCTGCTTCAGAAATCAATCCTACACATACGCCAGGACATAATTTTATCTGCGCATTAAAACAAGGTTTATTCTGATTTAGATCACATCTATCACGATATGGAAACATTCTACGGATGATTTTCATAGCTTCACGTAGTTGAGATAAAGATGCAAATGGACCATAAACTTTAAGCACATCTTTTTTAGAAAACCTTTTCTCAAAATCTCTGATTCGCATAGTAAGCACTCTTGGGTACTTTTCTTTAGTTATCACAACACAGGTGAAGCTCTTATTATCTTTCTCTTTAGCGTTATATGGTGGATTATTTTCTTTTATAAACTTACTCTCAAGAAGTAAAGCCTCAAGAACACTTCCAGTCTCTTGATAAGTCACAGTATCCGCTATAGTCACCATAGTAACCAGTCTGAGCCCACGCTGCTTCATCAAGTCAGGATTGAAATAACTTCTTACTCTATCCTTTAAAGAAGTAGCTTTACCTATGTATAAAATCGCACCAGACTTGTCACGAAAAAAATACACCCCTGGGTTATCAGGAAGGTTTAAAGTAGCTAGTGCTTGCTTTTTCATCAAATGTATTGTACAGTAAATACTCACTTTAGCAACCTTGGTCAATCAAGTTGCACAGGTGAACGGGAGCAGTTCTTTAAAAACAGCAGAAGAGAAGAAAGATCGTCACATGAACACCGAAAACATTTGTGAAGTCATAAAGCGTAGTGCTGAATACTTTGGCTTGAAACCACGCTGGCCTTGGCCAAGTGGTCAAAAGACAAAGCCAGACGCTTCTACGTATGGTGTTGAATCATTCTCCCCACACACAATAAATCAAATTGTGGGGTGCCAAAATGGCAAATGAGGAGTGTCCGCATCTTCCCATGTGCCGAGAATGCATAACAGAAAACGGCATACCAGAACCATCGATAAGAAGGTTCGGGCAATTCACATTTGCACCTCTTCCTCAATGTCATGTTGATATTCGACCCTTTGTGGCTTTCCACGAAGGCAAGATCAATCTTGCGGAATTGGAAAAACAACTCCATATACCCAAGTAAGCATGACAAAACGGCCGACCCTATCCAGGGTCGGCCGTTTCTACTTTATATTACTTACTGGTATTATTTTTTACGTTTAAGAACTTTCTTTAAATACTGTCCTGTGTATGACTTCGCATTTCCTGCTACAGATTCTGGAGTACCCGTCGCCACGATCTTACCCCCACCAACCCCACCTTCTGGGCCAATATCGATAATATAATCTGCATTTTTTACAATATCTAAATTGTGTTCAATGAGTACTACAGTATTTCCTTTATCTACCAATTTATTTAATATCTCAATTAACTTCACAACATCTTCATAATGAAGTCCGATAGATGGCTCATCAAGAAGATAAATAGTTTTCTCTACGTGTGGTCGATAAAGTTCTGAAGAAATTTTTACACGTTGTGCCTCGCCTCCTGAAAGAGTGGTAGCTGACTGTCCGAGTTCTAAATATCCTAAGCCCACATCATCAAGTGTTTTTACTCTGTCATACACAGCTGGAATATCGGCAAAGAATGTTAAAGATTCTTCCACAGTCATACAAAGCACATCATAAATACTCTTACCTTTCCACTTCACTTCAAGAGTTTCTTTCATAAATCTTTTACCCTGACACACATCACACTGCACATACACAGTTGGAAGGAAGTGCATTTCTACTGCAATCTCACCATTACCCTGACAAGCTTCACAACGTCCACCTTTCACGTTAAAAGAGAACCGTGATGCTTTCCATCCACGAATACGCGCTTCTTCTGATTCAGCAAATAAGTCTCTTATGTGTGTCCATGCACCAGTGTAAGTAGCAGGATTACTTCGTGGTGTGCGACCTATAGCACCTTGATCAATAAGCACTACACGTGAAAGATACTCAGTACCAGTTATTTCTTTTACATTATGAACTTGTGCACTACGATGACGTCTTTCAAGGCGCGCCAACAGATTTCGGTGAAGTATTTCATACATAAAAGAACTCTTTCCAGAACCAGATACTCCAGTAATTGCAGTCAGCTTTCCAAGTGGAAGAGATACATTCATATCTTTAATATTGAAAACATTTCCTCCTGTAATTCTGATTGTGCCCTTATCATTTTGTCTGCGCACAGGGACTGGTATTTCTTTTTCACCACGAAGATAAGAGAGAGTAACGCTGCCTGATTTATTTTTTGGTGCAGTAAGTAATTCATCCAAATATCCAGACACTACTACTTCTCCACCATGAACACCTGCTTTTGGACCAATGTCTACAATATAATCTGATGCATAAATAGTATCTTCATCATGTTCTACGATTATTATTGTATTACCCATATCACGAAGATGAAGAAGCGTTTTAATTAATCTATCATTATCGCGCTGATGTAATCCAATAGTAGGCTCATCAAGTACGTACAGCGCTCCCACTAATTTAGATCCAAGCTGAGATGCTAGTCTAATACGCTGTGCTTCTCCACCTGACAAAGTGTCTGCCTTACGATTAAGTGAAAGATAATCTAATCCTACATCTAGCATGAAGATAAGACGTGATTCAATTTCTTTAATCACAACCGACGCAATCTCTTGTTCCTTCTTAGTAAGAGGAATTCGTGCGAAATATTCTTGTGCATCTTTAATTGAAAGTGCTGTAATATCTACAATATTTATTTTTTCCTTATCATCAAGGTATACGTGAAGTGCTTCAGGTCGAAGACGTTTTCCATGACAATCATCACATTCATCCAATCCTCCAAAATATTTTGTACCAAGACCGTTACATGTAGGACATGCTCCGTATGGAGAGTTGAAAGAGAAAAGTCTAGGTTCAATTTCTGGGAAAGAAAATCCACAACTTGCACAAGAGAATTTATTACTCATAATAGTTTTCTCTCCGAGTATTTCTATTTCTAGTAGTCCGTCAGATTCGTGCAGTGCACGTTCTATAGCTTCAGATAGTCTGATCATCGCATCTTTCTCATTTGCTTTAAGACGAAAATCATCAAGTGCAATTGAATCAACTATAACAGAAATCTCATGCTTCTTAGTTTTAGTGAGTACTATTTGTTCACGAAGAGATTTTCTTTCTCCATCTACAACTGCTTCTGTATAACCTTTACCTAACATGTCATAAAGCATCTGATAATGCTCGCCTTTTCTTCCTCGCACAAGTGGTGCCATGATATGAAGTTCAGCATGAGAAAACTCTACACCGAGCATTTCTTTCTTTATCTTTTTAAAATCTACTGCTTTAACCTTATCTAAAATAAAATGAATAATTTCTTCATTAGAAAGTTTCTGAATTTTTGCTCCACATTCCACACAATACGGCTTACCTACACGCGCATAAAGCACACGAAGATAGTCATATATTTCGGTTATGGTAGCAACAGTAGAGCGTGGATTTCTTCCAGCTGACTTTTGATCTATTGATATCGCAGGAGAAAGGCCAACTATTTCGTCTACATCTGGCTTTTGCATTTGGTTTAAAAATTGTCTTGCGTACGCAGAAAGTGATTCTACATATCTACGTTGTCCTTCAGCAAAAATAGTATCAAATGCTAAAGATGATTTTCCTGAACCAGAAAGACCAGTAAATACGATCATCTTATGTCGTGGCATTTCAACTGTAATATTTTTCAAATTGTGAGTTCTAGCACCTTTCACAATAATACTTTCCAAATGTTTTGAATTTTTATCTTCTTGTTTTTTAGGAGACATAAATGTTGGCTTAACTGATGGATTATAACATTTTTAGTCTAAAAGAGCGACCCTTACATAGTCGCTCTTTTATAACACTTCCTTTACTTTACCTTCACACTTTCCAAAGTCTTTTGTATCAAATCATGATTCACTTTCTTATTCTCTACAATGAAAAGCCATTGATCATTTGAGACTTGTGCTATATGCCATTCGCTTCCTTCTGATTCTGCCACTTGCCATTTATAATTACCGATTATCTCTTCATCTAATGGATTTATCACGGAGACGTGTGGTGCTATTATCTCATCAATATAACCAAGCGGAGTAAAACCTCTTCCTCCTTCATAACTTACATATACTGTAGCATAAGAAGAAGTGCCGGTAGTTATTTTCGTGAAAGCGCCATCTAATTCTGTAGTAGTCGTAGCATATTCTGGAATATTAAAACTATATTCAATATTATTATCACCTTCATAAAAACGTGACACTTTAGAAGAATAAGTTTTCATCTTTACTAAATCTTGAACGACTTGATGTTTTAAATCATTTTTCTTTGTGTATACATATCCACCAATGACAACAACAGCGAGTCCTAGAACAACAAGTAAAATTGATACATACGTCTTCATATGTATCCAGTATATGCTTCTAAACGAAGCTCTGCAAAATTGACAAAAACCCTTTAAATATATGGTATTTTAGACGATAAAAAATAACAAGACTTTTATTTAGTGTTTTCTTTTAAGAATTTGGTCTTTAGAACATCAATCTCATCTCGAAGTATTGCTGCTGTTTCAAAGTCTAAAATCTTTACTGCTTCTTTCATCGCTTTTTCTTTTAATTTAATCAACTTATCTGGATTCTTTGCAAATAATTTTTTATCGATTTCAAGTTCAGCGTTCACCGCTTTCGCGTGAGTGCTTTGTAATTCTTCTGTAATATCTTTTATATTCTTTTCAATCGTAGTCGGAGTGATGTTATTTTTGATATTGTAATCTTCTTGTATCTTACGACGACGATTTGTTTCTGCAATCGCTCGTTCCATAGAACCAGTCATAACATCTGCATATAAAATAACGCGACCACGAGAGTTTCTCGCTGCACGTCCAATAGTCTGAATAAGCGAAGTCTCACTACGGAGGAATCCTTCTTTATCTGCATCAAGAATTCCAATCAATGTAACTTCTGGTAAATCCAATCCTTCTCGAAGTAAGTTCACCCCAACGAGACAGTCAAACTCCCCTCGTCTAAACTTTGTAAGTATAGTGATACGATCCATTGTTTTTATATCACTATGAAGATACTCAGCTTTGACTCCTTGCTCTTTCAAATATTCTGACAAATTTTCTGCCATCTTTTTTGTAAGAGTCGTCACTAGAACTCTTCCTCCACTCTTTACATCTCTTACTACTTCATCTATAAAATCCCCTACTTGGCCTTTGTATCCAGCGCTTGCTCCTACACGACGAACATCTAACACTGGATCTAATAGTCCTGTAGGACGAATAATCTGCTCTACAATTTGTTCAGATTCTTCTCTTTCATAGTTACCAGGAGTTGCACTCACATAGATCACGTCATTTACTCTTTCTTCAAATTCTTCATAACGTAGCGGTCTATTATCTTTGGCGGAAGGCAATCTAAACCCATATTCAACTAGAGTACTTTTACGTGACTGATCTCCTGCATACATACCATGAAGTTGTGGAAGTGTTACGTGAGACTCATCTATCACTGTTAAGAATTCCGGGTTTCCTTTTTCATCGTGCGGAAAATATTCAAGTAATGTGTCCGGTGCAACACCTGCTTTTTTACCAGATAAATGTCTTGAGTAATTTTCTATCCCCTGACAAAATCCAACCTCTTTAATCATCGCCACATCATAGCGAGTGCGACGCTTTAATCTTTCTGCTTCTAATATTTTTCCTTCTTTATCAAACTTAGCTAATTGTTCTTTCAATTCTGCTTCTATAGTCTTAACAGCACGCTCACGCGTAGGTACGTCTGAAATAAAATGCTTTGCTGGGAAAATAAAATAGTCTTCTACTTCTTCTAATAATTTCATAGATACCGGATCTACTATTTGCATATGAGAAATCTTTCCAGAAGAAATCTCGATTTGTAACATTACTGTTTCAGATATTGGCATAACATCTACTCTGTTTCCAAGTGCACGAAATGTACCAGGAGAAAGATCTGCATTTGTTCTTTCATAATAAATGCCTACGAACTTTTGCATAAGTCCTACCTTTGAAACAGAATCTCCGACTGATAACTTTATATTTTCTCTTTCATAATCCTCAGGTGATCCTAAGCCATAAATACAAGATACAGACGCGACAATAATCACATCTTTACGTGTGAGGAGTGCTTGGGTGGATGCATGTCGCAGTCTATCTATTTCTTCATTTATCTGTGCATCTTTTTCAATATATGTATCAGTAACTGGCATGTACGCTTCTGGTTGATAATAATCGTAATATGACACGAAATAATGCACTGCTGCATCTGGGAAAAATGTACGAAACTCTTGCGCGAGTTGTGCAGCTAGAGTCTTGTTGTGAGCAATTACAAGAGTAGGTCTTTGGATTTGCTGTATAACATTTGCAATAGTAAAAGTCTTCCCTGTGCCTGTAGCACCAAGAAGTGTTTGTCTCTTCATTCCTTTATTTAAACCATCCACAAGCCCTTTAATAGCCTTTGGCTGATCCCCTGCTGGAACGAATCCTTTTAAATTAAATACTCCCTCTTTTTTACTCTTGCTTGACATAGTCGATTTACAATTATAGCATGAAAAAGACTTTTGTTCTTGATGCAATCTAAACCAATAACCTTTTAATCGGAGGCAGTATGAGCAGAAAAAGAAATGCCTCCTCAGGAGGTACTGGTGACGAGATTCCACAGTTGGATCTCTTCTCTGATTCATCCATTCCGCCAACTCAAAGCAATCATAAGACCACTGTTGCGCAGAAAAGTTTTGAAGAAGTAGAAGAAAGTGGTGACGCTGATTTATCTCGATTTGATTACCCAGATGATTTGGATGATGATTGGATCTCAGACATCATGCTCCAAGCTTCAGAAATCTTTGATGCTTTAGATCATGAAGAGGCACTCGCCGTATGTGGTGTTGGTGAATATGAATATCCTTTCTACATTCCCGAAATCCCAGGTTGGCTGTTGGATGAAATAGATAGTGAGCCACTTCATTACGAATCAAAACCACTTGATGAGGAGGATTATTACTACCTGCATGAAATGATTTCTTCGGGACCATCTGACGAGAAAAATATTCGTACTGATGATAACGAAGAAGATGATATCCAAATGTTTGATGATAGTGATCCGTTTTTTGAAAGGACACTTTTGTCTGACCAAGAAATCAAAACCGCAGATACAACATGGAGGGTGAAGAAAGTACCTGAAAGAAATAATGTGAGAGAAGATCGAAATGTAACAATAAGATCTGAACTCCCACCTGACGAACAATCTGCCGATGACTGGGTGACGTCTTACGACCGCGAAGAAAAAAGAATGAAAACCCCGTCTGGAATAATAAATTACAGGAGATGACGCACATGAAATTTCGTGCGTCGTTTTTGTTTATTGACACGAGTATTATTAAGTTGTAGCATAATATAAACCTTAGAAAGGAGGTGGGAGATGACCCCTGAGGAAAAAGATCCCTGGGAGACTAAAATATAGATTTGTTCTTTGTTTTCCTCTTGATTGCAATGCTTGCTGGCCTTGCCATATACGACTTATGGCCACATGCCGGTATTGCAATCGATTGGATGATTGAGAACATCCTGAATCTCGAAGAAAACCCAATCCCGAGAGGTATGGGCTAAACTGAAGGAGGGGAAACTATCGTGGAAAATTCATCTGTTGGAATCAAAGGGTTTTTCTTTTTCATTCTGTTTATCCTCGTATGCATATTTGCAAAAGAGGATGAAGAGGACGAGTACGAAAGCTGGGGAAGCAAATGAACCAGCAATCTGGAGCGGGCGACCAAGTGTCGCCCGCTTGTTTATTTATATAACATTGACTAGAAATAATTTTAATTGTAGTATAAAAACAAATGTCCACTGTCTAAAAAGACAGTTTTTAAACCGAGATCAGAGGAGAAAAAAATGTTTGCACCTGTAACAGGAAAAGACAACCTGCTTGCCGGGGTACTTTCTGAATACTCAAATGGCGAAGAAGATGACCCGACTTGCGAAGTAATCGTGGAAATGTGGGATGCTTTCCTGAAATTGATCTGCATAATCCTGTCAACAATAGGATTCGTACTCCTTGTGGCAGTGATATTCTTCAAGGAATTCACCCCATACGCAGGAGGTACTTTCTTCCTGTCAATGCTGGCTATGCATCTTTACTACAAGAACAAACGTAGTCCAGCAGACAACACCTCCGAGAATGGTGCCGCTGAAGAGTGGATCAATATCGGAGCGAAAAATATCCACGTCATATAAATTCTGTCGTGGATGTAAAAAGCAGCGTACGCGCTGCTTTTTGTTTTATTTATAATATCTCTTTATAAAATCTTCTTTAAATTCTTTAAACGTTCCTTCTATTAGATGTTTGCGTGCGTCACCACAAAGCGTAACTAAAAATTTTAGATTATGAATTGATGCTAAAGTACTCGCGAGCATCTCATCTGCTTTAAAAAGATGATGAAGATAACTTTTTGTATATTTATGTGTGTACCACTCTTCATTCTCACTTATAGGTGACATATCATCTCTAAATTTTGCGTTAGTAACACTGATACGACCATCATATGTATAAAGTGCACCATTACGCGCAATGCGAGTAGGAGCTACACAATCAAAAGTATCTATTCCATTTTCTATTCCAAGTAAAATATCTAGCGGCTCACCAATACCAAGCAAGTGTCTTGGTTTATTTTCTGGAAGGATTTCATTCACCCATCTAACAGCAGTACCCATATCTTCTTTTGTAAAACTTCCCCCTATTCCATATCCGTCAAAATCCATGCTACCTAAAACTCTTGCTGATTCCTTTCTTAATTCTTCATACGCACCACCTTGCACGACACCAAAGAGTGCTTGTTGTTTACCAGTTGACTCTGATACACCTAAACGCTTATGTTCATCGATGCATCTCTTTGCCCAAGAATGAGTACGATCAATAGCCTCGCGTTGATATTCAATTGGAGCAAGCGGAGAAGTACACTCATCAAATGCAAAAAATATATCCGCTCCCAACTTATGTTGTATCTGCATACTTATCTCTGGAGTAAATCTATGTGTAGTCCCATCAATAACTGATTTAAAAGTAACTCCTTCATCATCTATCACAGCCAACTTCTCATGATTGCTTGTTTCTTCTTTTGTCTCTCGTTTAGAAATCTCTACAGAGGTTGCGATCTTACTTACCCCATGTCCAAGAGCTTGCCCTAATGAAAATACTTGGAATCCTCCACTGTCTGTAAAAGTAGGTAATGGATTTCCATCTTTTTGCCAGTTCATCATCTTCGCAAAACCTCCATGCTTTGCGACTATTTCATCCCCTGGTTGAAGATATAAGTGATACGTATTTGCAAGCACAGCTTCACCTCCAACTTTATCTTTTACTTCTTCTACAGTTAGAGCTTTTACAGTAGCTTTTGTTCCCACAGGAATAAAAGCTGGCGTGTGAATATCACCATGTGGTGTATGAATAACTCCTGCGCGAGCAAGTGGAAATTCATCAGACTTTTTTGTTATCTCAAATGAAAATGACATAGTGCTAATCTAACATAAATATACATATTTGACACACTTATTGTTCTCGCGTAAAGTTTGACACAGGGCTCTTTTGCCAATACTTTTGGAGAAAACCATGGAAAGCGATAAAATTTGGGTCGCCTTCCATAGGCGACTCAAAAGACACTTCAGTGTTCCAGAAATGTCTCACATTCTTTCTGCATACGAATTTGCGAAAAAGAAACACGAAAAAACCAAACCGAGAAAGAATGGAAGGCCGTACATCACACACCCAGTAGCTGTAGCAAACATTCTACTATCGTGGAAGATATTTGATGTCGAAATAATCCTCATAGCATTACTACATGACACGATAGAGGAATCTGAAAACCAAACTATCACCTTCTTTGAAATCGTCTCAAAGTTTGGTTACGGCATTGGAGTGCAGATTCTGTCTCTAACAAAGTCAGAATTACCACTTCTACGTGCGCTTTACTTGATCGGACTCAGATTCTACGGAACGTGGAGATCATTGCTTACAAAATTTGCAGACACACTGCACAACTTTCGGACAATGAAAAAAATGTCCTTAGAACAACAAAAGAAGAGAGTGCAAAGTTTCGATGAGCATTTCGATCATTTCCACGAAAAGATAAAATTCTTCGCGAACATGGGAGTGTTCGATAATAGCAAAATAAAGAAGGAAGAACTTTTACGTTCAGCCAATCTCGCCTATGGTCAAATACTAAAGGAAAGAGATAAATATTCTCATCTGGCTGGATGAGTCGCCACACAGTAATCTCGTGTGGCGATTTCTATTTTCTAAACAACTGAAGAAGAAAATGTCCTAAATATTTACGTCTTGAAAATACAGCACTAAATATAAACGCAAGAATCATAAGAGCACCACCGAATACCTGTATAGGAGATGTGGCTTCCAAAAAAATAACCCAAGAAAATATAGCACCAGTTAGTGGTTCGATTACTCCATCATAAATGGTAGCAATCATCTCATCTGCCCACTTACATGCCCACTGAATTATCGCAAAAGGGATAGTGGTAAAAAGAATTGTCTGCCATAATACTTCATAACGAATACTTGGAATAACTGCAAAAGATAGATTTGCAAACTGTCCCCAAATAAGACATAAAACTGAAATAGTAAAAAACTGCTGAATACAAAGCGTAGTAATGTGATGACTCTTTTCTCCTTCGAATCTTTCTGAATAAATAAAATAAAATGCAGACGCAAGTGCAGATACTAATAATATCGCATCTCCATAACTAAACCCAGTCAACCCTCCAACTAAAAAATACATTCCTATAATAGCTAAAATAATTGCAATATTGTCTCTTAATTTAACTTTTCTCCTATACATTAAATAGCTGACGTAAGGAATAATTAGCATCCCTAAATTCGTAAGAAAGACAGTATTTGCAGATGATGTCATATCAAGACCAACCATTTCTAATATTTCCATTCCAGATAAAAATATCCCCAGTATTATTCCCTCTCGCCATCTATATGTAAGTGGTATTTTTTTAACAAGTGCGTAAATTACAAATACAATCCCGGAGAAAAGAAAATTCCAGAATGTAAATGAAATAGGATTTATAAATTCAAGAAGTGGTTTCTGTACAGCATAACTTGCTCCCCAAAGTATTGCTGCAATTAGAAAAACTACTTTTGATTTATTCTTAGTCATTTTATTCAGAATATAATTCCATTTTTGCACGTACGACTTTCTTCATCTCATCCTGGCCTTCTTTTCCAAATTTATACCCTGCCACTTCATTCGGATTTTTTTCCATGAAATCTTTTTCTCCATCACGAAATGCTTTTCTTATTTCAGTATTAATATGAATAATACTTATTCCTTCATCTACAGCATTCTTTAGATCATCATCCGTATTACCACTCGCTCCATGAAGTACCAGTGGTACGTCCACTGCACGACTGATTTCTTTTAATCTATCAATATGAAGTTTTGGTTCTGGGGCATTCACTAACATTCCATGCACATTTCCAATTGCAGGCGCAAACATATCTATTCCTGTACGAATCACAAAATCTTTTGCTTGTTCAGATGTAGTCAGATTCTCATCACTTACTCCTTCGGGCAAGGATTCATTTAATGATGATGATTGCCCAATATATCCAAGCTCTGCTTCCACTAATACTCTTACACCTTTCTTTGATTCATAACTTCGAACATAATCTACACACTTCTTCACAAGTTCTACGTTCTCTTCATAAGGAAGTTTTGCACCATCTATTATTACACTGTCATAACCTGCTTCTACTGCTTGTATAACTTTTTCAAAAGAATATGTATGATCTGCATTTAAAAAAATAGGAACATTATATTCTTGATTAAGTTCATTCACTATTTGGCGTGCCATCTCAAGCCCAATGTATGCACGCTCGCCTTCACTCACTCCGATTATCACTGGTTGCTTTAATTCTTCTGCTACTTCCACTATCGCTCGCGCTTGGTCTAGGTTAGAAATATTAAAATGCGCGATTGCTTTCCCCGCTTGCTTGTACTCATTGATCATTTCAAAATAAACTTCGCTTTGTGGGGTTAATGACTTCATATCAACACAGTATATCATTCCTTAAATGCTACAATAAAAACATACATGAACAGCGATTCTTCCTTTGATTTTATAGGTATTGGCGACACTGTAGTGGATGCTTTTATAAAGCTTTCTATTGGTCATATAGAAGAGTCCGCACAAGGTGCACTATTATGTCTACCATACGGCGCAAAAGTTCCTTACGAGTCTGTCACAGTAGTACCTGCGGTTGGAAACAGTGCGAATGCTGTAGTTTCTGCGTCACGTCTTGGACTTAAATCTGCGATAGTGAGTTTTTTGGGAGATGATAAGCATGGTGAAGATTGTCTTGAGAAATTCAGGAAAGAAAAAGTGGACACAAAATTTATTACTCAAGAAAAAGAAAAGAGTACAAATTACCACTACGTGCTATGGCAAGGAGATGACCGTACTATTTTAATAAAGCATACTCAATTTAGTGTATCTCTCCCAGATATTGGAAATCCAAAATGGATATATCTTTCTTCACTAGGAGAACACACACTACCATTCCATGATGAAATAGCTGACTACCTAGAAAAACATAAAAGTATAAAACTAGCATTCCAACCCGGTGGATATCAAATAAAATTTGGTAAAGAAAAACTATCTCGCATATATGCAAGAACAGATGTATTTTGTTCAAATAAAGAAGAAGCTGAGACCATTTTAGGAATACAGTCAGATGATTTTAAAGTTTTATTAGATGGAATACATGCGCTTGGGCCTAAGATAGTTTTAATAACAGATGGACCACATGGAGCTTATATGAAAACAAATGAAGAATACTATGAACCATTATTTCCTGATCCAAAACCACCACTAGAAAGAACTGGTGCAGGAGATGCTTTTTCTAGCACATTTGTCTCTTATTTAGCTCTTGGATATTCTCCAGAAGAAGCGATATTACGTGCACCTATCAATAGTATGAATGTAGAACAGCATATCGGTGCACAAGAAGGTCTTTTAACTAAAGATGAAATAGAAAATGATTTAAAGAAAGCACCAGAGAATTATAAACTCTCTACTATCTAACTACACTTCTGATTTTTTCTGCTATATGTTTTGAAGTGAGACCATACTCTTCATAAAGTTCAACTGGTTTTCCACTCTGACCGAATCTATCTTCTACACCAACACGAGCAACTGGCATAGGGTGATGTTCTCCTAAATATTCTGCGATAGCACTTCCAAGCCCACCTGAGGTTTGATGTTCTTCTACTGTTACAATTCCGCGTACATCTTTTACAAATCGTAAAAGAAATGCAGTATCTAGTGGTTTTATTTGTGGCATATTTACTACTGTTACTCCTATTCCCTCTTTCTCGAGTTCTTTTGCCGCTTTTAACGCTTCATAAATAATCGGACCACATGCAATAACTCCAACCTTATGAATAAATTCTCCTCCATGTTTAGTTTGGGCCATGTGCATTATGTATGCTTTCCCATTATTAAAATTATGATGCTCTGGAAGCATAAGTGGTGTCTTCTCACGTGTGAGACGAATATATGTAGGGTACTTCGTGGTTGCTATATGTTCTGTAATCATACGAGCTTCGACTGCATCACACGGCACGAACACTTGCATATTTGGAATCATACGCATAAGTGCAATATCTTCTAATGCTTGATGTGTAGCACCATCAGGTCCAACTGATACACCAGAATGAGCACCAACTATTTTCACTGGTTGGTTATTATATGCGATAGTAGTACGAATTTGTTCCCAATTTCTACCTGGAGAAAACATAGCATAACTCGCCATAAAAGGAATATAACCCATAGCTGCCATTCCACTTGCCACTCCTGACATTGCTTGTTCTGTAATACCTACTTCAAAGAATCTCAAAGGAAATTCTGTGCGAAATTTATCCATTCTTACGCTCTCTGTGAGATCTGCACATAGCGCGACTACTCTTCCATCTAATTTCCCAGCATTAACAAGACCCTCACCAAATCCATCTCGTGTTGGCTTTTCTTCTTCTTTAGTTGTGAATAATGTTTCTCTTAACATAATATTTAATCGAATTGTACTTTACCTCGCATAGAGCGTAATTCTTTCAATGCAATCCTCCCCTCTTCAGTGCTTGGAGTTTTCCCATGCCATCTATAATCACCTTCAAATTGTGGTACCCCTTTAGATGGAATTGTATGAGCGATAATTACAGTAGGTTTATCCATGCTACTTTTCGCAGCTCCAACTGCACGCATAATATCTCTGAAATTATGCCCATCAATTTCAATGACGTGAAAATTGAAAGTCTCTAATTTATCTTTTAGTGATTCAAGCGGAAGTACGTCTTCAGTGTAACCATCTATTTGAATAGTATTTCTATCTATGATTGGAATTACTTTTGTTAAGCGATATTTATTTAATAATAGAAATGATTCCCAATTTTGTCCTTCATCTAATTCTCCATCTCCCATTAAACAATAAAAATATCTATCTGGCTTATGATTTTCCAATCTATCCATAAGCGCCATACCGATTGCTTGTGATAATCCGCAACCAAGTGGACCAGATGTTGTCTCAAGTCCAGGAAGTGATTCACGATGTGGATGACCCTGAAGACGTGAACCAAACTTCCTAAGTGATTTAAGTTCTGAGACAGAAAAATATCCAGCGTGAGCGAGGGTTGCATAAAGCGCAGGAACAATATGACCATTTGAAAGAATTACACGATCACGCTCTGCCCAATCTGGATGTCTAGGATTATGTCTTAAAATACGAAAATAAAGCGCAGTGAATACATCCGTCATATCAAGTGGACCTGCCGTATGA
The DNA here is from genome assembly GCA_023267475.1 of bacterium. GTDB lineage: Bacteria > Patescibacteriota > Minisyncoccia > Phycocordibacterales > UBA5272 > UBA11704. Next base: position 17,902 of record JAHFND010000004.1, read on the forward strand.
CCACTTCCTGCTTCTACAAGCATTTTGATAATACTCTCGCGTATATCTTCTGCACGCAAAGTGAGTGCCTGTACTTCTACATCAGTGAGTGAATGCATATAAATAGTATACAGTGGGTAGTAAGTAGTGAGTAGTGGGTAACAAAAATAACTTTTCTATCCATTCACTGCCAAATTTAATTCTCTAAATGATTCTCCCACATCCTCATGTCCAAAAATATATGATCCGACAACTATAGTGTCTGTGCCAACACCTGCTAAAGCTTTTGCAGAATCTAACTTAATACCACCATCTACTTGCACTTTCATTTCACCAAATCTTTTCTTCATTTCTTTTACGCGTTCTGGAGTTTCTTCATTAAAAAATTGTCCTTGCTCTCCGATCTTATTTATACCCATTATTTGAATAAACACATTAGGATAAAGAGATTGTATCTTACGAACCATATCAGCATGAAAATCTACACTTTTATCATTCGATACTGCTATACCAAGTGCTATATTTCTAGAAGAAACCATAGACACAAGATTTGTAACATCTTCATCAGAAAACATATCTACGTGCGCAACTATACAAGTAGCTCCTATAGAAATACAGTATGGAACGTACACTGCCCAATGATTCATCATGATATCAAACTCGTAAGAGAATTCTGTAGGCAATACTTCTGTGCCCAAAGGTAACCATGTTTTTTCTCTACCAAAAACTCCATCACATATATCTATTTGCACACGAGTAACAAGACCTTCAAGACGCGTAAGTTTTTCTGTAACCTCTTCAAAACTATGTGGAAGTATTGCGGGAGTAATGTTCATATTATTTTGTTACATTTTCAATCTGTATAATTCTATCGGCATGTCGCTCTAAATGTGAAAATGGTGTAGCTAAAAATAAATCTATTGCTTGCTTGGCTTCATTTTCTGTTACAAATCTAACTCCAATTGAAATTACATTTGTATCATTGTCTTCACGAGATTTTTTAATAACATCAAGCGGACCACCAGCGAAAGTTACTGCTCTTACATGCGCAAATCTATTTGCAACAATCGCCTCCCCTACACCTGATCCACCAAATATAACTGCGAAAGACGGTTCGTGTTCTGCATCCATCTGCACTTTCTCTGCTGCTCGTGCCATATATTCTGGATAATCATCTCCCATTTCAAGAGTAAGAGCACCACAGTCATATACTTCGTGACCTTTCTCCTCTAAATAGATTTTTATATTTTCTTTATATTCGAATCCGGCATGGTCTGTCGCTAAATATATTTTCATGATTTTATGTAATTTTCTTTCCTGCTTCTAATACGTGAGATACGAGAGTGTGGGTATATCCCATTTCATTATCATACCATGCTAGTACTTTCACCAGATTTCCCCCTACTACACGCGTCATTTTAAGGTCTGCGATTGATGCAAATGGAAGCCCTAAGATATCACTAGAGACTAATTCTTCTTCTGTAACTGCAAATATTTCTTTCCATCTATCTGTGCGTGATGCTTCAGTGAGAATTTTATTTATCTCTTCAGCAGTAGTCTGTTTTTTAGAAATAAATGTTACATCCACGATTGAGCCTGCAGGGACTGGCACACGCATAGATACTCCATCAAATAATCCATCCAATTTTGTAAACGCTTTTGTAACTGCAATTGCTGCACCAGTAGAAGACGGTACGATGTTTTGTGCTGCAGCACGCCCTTCACGAAAATCTTTTTTATTTGGACCGTCCACAATCCCTTGTGATGCAGTGTACGCATGCACTGTATTTAATATCGCTTTTTCGATACCAAGAGTCTCATCAAGTATTGCTATAAGAGGTGAAGAAGCATTAGTCGTACAAGAAGCGTTAGATGTAATATTGCATGTGCCGAATTTTTCTTCATTTACACCCATCAAAATTGTTTCTCCTAAAACTGTGGCATCAACTCCTGCTTTTGCTGGAGCAGATATTACTACATGCTTCGCTCCTGCATTTATATGAGCTTTCGCTTTATCATAAGAAGTAAATAATCCAGTGGATTCTACTACAACATCTATATTCATATCCTTCCACGGAAGAGTGCTTGGATCTTTTTCTTGGACAACCTTTACTTTCATATCAACATCACTTTCTATCACTAAATATTGTTCTTTACTCTCTTCATGAATTTCAGCATGTACGTCAAATGAAGATACACGATATACAGTATCATACTGAAGAAGGTATGCGAGATTATGTACATCCCCCAAATCGTTCACTGCTACTATTTCAATATCCGGATGTGCGAGAGCCACTTTAAAAAATGCACGACCAATACGCCCAAATCCATTAATAGCCACGCGAAGTTTTTTATCCATATATTTCTAAGTATATCGTCACTAGTTGTTAGTTACTAGTTGATAATACGTACGATGCGAATATGTGTGTTTTATGTTAGAATCTTCTGACATGGGCCTATAGTTTAGTGGTAGAACAACGGCCTCCAAATCCGTTGGTCGAGGTTCGATTCCTCGTGGGCCCGCCAAAATAGTGTTAATATAGCACGCTTAGTAAAACTCGAGTTTTACTATACTCTAATGTTATAATTAACAACAACTAAATATATGAAAAATCAAAAAGGTTCAATGGTGGTTTGGGTACTTATAATTTTAACTGTTCTAATAAGTGGAGCGACATATCTTTATAAACACAAAGGACAACCTGCTACTTCAATAAATAATGAAGGACTACTCATTAATCAGTTAGTTGGAACTTGGAATAACATGGGCTCTTCTGCTAATACTCTTAGTTTTAGAGCAGATAAAACTTTTGCAATAAAAGAAAATGGCAAGATAAATATATTTAATGAAAAATGTAACCAAGACGGTGAATGTTCTGGCGGAGGATACCCATCTTCAGCTACAACTACAGGAACATGGTCTGTCATTACAGACACCGCTGAAGAAAGTAAAAAATACCCAGAGTCTGGAGCATACAGCAAACCTCCAGAATTCCCATCACTAAAATCTGGACATTTCTTCGTTAAAGAAGATGTAGGCCTTAGTAACCCTTGGTATTTTGATGTAGAGATTGATGGATCTAACACTCTAGTTATTACACAACTCTTCCAAGGTGGAGGAACTCAAAAATACAAAAAACAAAACTAGAATAAATATATCAAGAATAAACCCCTGCAATCGCAGGGGTTTATTCTTTTAATTATTTCTTTGTTTCCTTGAACATCACATGCTTGCGAAGTTTCTTAGAATACTTCTTAAGTTCAATCTTACGAGTAACAAGCTTCTTATTTTTCTTAGTCCAATAGACTTCGCCTGTTTCCTTGTGCTTTATTTGAATTAGATTATCTTGTCCTGCCATAGTTTGTCTATCTTACAATATTTTATGCCTTTTTGCAAGACTACACTTTATGCCAATTTCTTTGCAAAATACTCTTCTAAATCCTTAATAGGTACTCGCTCTTGCTTCATAGTGTCTCTATCACGAATAGTTACTTCATTATCCACCAATGTCTCGAAATCCACCGTCACACAATATGGTGTTCCTATCTCATCCTGACGACGATAACGCTTACCGATGGATTGTGTCTCGTCATACATAACACGCCCTATTTTTCGTAATTTATTTATGATATCCCTAGCTGGCTTCGCAAGTTCATCTTTCTTTGAAAGTGGAAGTATAGCGATTTGTACTGGGGCGATTTTTGGATTAAACGAAAGTACAATTCTTTTTTCACCTTCAATTTCCTCTTCTTTGTATGCACTCGTAAGTACCGCGAGTATTGTTCTGTCTATTCCAAATGTAGGTTCAAGTGCATGTGGTATAAACTTCTCGCCTGTTTGGTCATCAACATAAGACTGTGATACTCCACTATGGATTTCATGCTGTTTTAAATCATAATCAGTGCGATAAGCTAATCCATATAATTCTTTTTGACCAAAAGGAAAATTAAATTCAATGTCTATTGTGCGTTTACTGTAGTGAGCTAAATCAGGACCTGCTTTTTCTATTTCATGACACAATTCTTTCTTAATACCAACATGTTCAATCCATTTATACATTTCCCCTCTCCACATTTCAAATAATTCACTCCAATTTCCTATACGTGGATCAAAAAAATATTCAAACTCCATCAAAGAAAATTCGCGTGAACGAAATGTAAAATCACGAGGTGTAATTTCATTTCTGAAAGCTTTACCGATTTGTGCTAATCCAAAAGGAAGCTTTGGATGAATACTGTCAATAACATTTTTATAATTCACAAACATTCCCTGAGCATTCTCTGGACGAAGAAATATACGTGACGCGCTATCTTGTGTAGCTCCAGCGCTGGTCTCAAACATTAAATTAAAAATACGCGCTTCACCTACTTCATTTCCGTCAGGACTTTTTAATTTTAATTCTTTTATTTTTGCACTCATCTCTTCAATAGTCATTCCTACAGCTGATACTCCATTATCTTCCAATAAATGATCTGCTCGAAAACGTTTTTTCGTCTTTACATCTTCAACTAGAGGGTCTACGAATCCTGCCACATGTCCACTCGCCTCCCAAACTTTACTGTTCATAAGAATAGCAGAATCAACTCCAAGCATGTCATCTCTATTATCTACGAAAAATTTCCACCATTCATTTTCTATTGCACGCTTAAGTGCTACTCCGTAAGGACCATAATCAAATGTACCAGCAAGACCACCATAAATATCACTACCAGAAAAAATAAACCCTCTTCTTTTACACAAAGACACAATATCTTCCATATTACCTTTTGAATCTTTTGTGCTCATGGATATTATTTAAATACACCACCAAAAAAACTACTGAACCCACCCATTATTCCACCTATTGAAAATATAATAAAAAGTCCTACTAATCCCCAAAGAAGATGCTGTCTACCAGTATTTTTCTCGTCTGGATTATTCATATCTATAATGAATTTCACGCCACCATATAGAAAATATACTACTGCTAAAGCTGCGACCACTTCATATATAGGAGTGAGTATATTATCTGCAATTCCTTTTATTACTGCATCACTATTCATAATCTTATTATAAAGTATACATAAATTAGTCCATAAAGTAAAAAGTTTGTAAAGTTAAAATAAATAATTATAAAGAGCGACCACTTCGTGGTCGCTCTTTATAATCCCCTTATTTAATTATTGCGCTGGTGTTGGAATACCAGGAATTGGAACTGATCCACCTTGTCCTATACCTGTGATTGATCCAAGTACTCCTACGATTCCCCAGATAGATACCATCACAAATAGTGCAAGTATAGACATTCCCATACCTTTTAGATTATTCTTCTTTGCTTCTGCATCATCATTACTTCTCCAAATCCAACTAATCAAGAACCAGAAGAATGCAAGTATTGCTAATCCTACTGCAAAGATTCCAAGACGAGCTACAAGAGTCTGTGCGAGAGCAAGCAATTGAAGGAGCGCTCCTCCATTTACTTGATTTTGAATTGCTGTTTGTCCTATTAAAAGAGTTCCTCCGTTTTGTGTTCCTACTTGTATTGGTACACCACCAAGAGTTCCTCCTACTTGAATTACTTGAGCAGAAACAAGCATGACACTAGCAAGCACGATTGATAATGATATTAGGGATTTTTTCATAATGTTATATTTCTATACTTTTCAGTATATATCCCCTATGATACTTTGCAAGGAAGTATGTGCACAGTAAAATTAGGCAAATTAAAAGAGAGGCTTCCCGGTTCGCATACTGCGAAACGGCAATATGCGAGAGGAAGACCTCTCTAGTCCTTCTACGCTCGGACAGCGGATTTACAGTTTACTCTGTTTTTGGAAAGAACTTCTTCCGTCCTGTATAGGCTGCCAAGAACATCAGCGCCATTACCAGAACAAATACCAGTACAGCAGTCACCGCACCAATGAAGTTCGTTGACATGAAAGTCCACGACATCTTCCAGTTCAGAAGCTGAAAGCCGGCCATGGTTTGTACAACCGAGGCATTCGCCGCACCACTACCAAATGACCTTATCACTTCTGTGTAGAAATTCCAGAAGAGTACTGCGAGAACGATAAGGCCAGTACCCCCGATTATG
>JAHFND010000029.1 GCA_023267475.1 bacterium
ATGCCATCAAATTGTTTTCTCTTGGAGTGATAGGCAAGCCATTTAGTAGCCATGTGTAAGAAGAGAAACTTTTGAGACTCCCGTTTGTCGATAAATAATATGGTGAAATAAATAAATTAAAGTCACGAGTGGTTTCCAATCTTCTGTTTATGGAAGACACTAGATTTATACCTAAAATATCATCATAAGAATAAAATAAAGGCATTACATCATGAGGATAGATAGAAATACTTTTTTCTGCTGTTCCACCATTTGGGCTTTGTGCTACAACCTTTATGTCTGTTTTACTACTTAGATAATCAAGCGGAACTAAAGTCGATTGTTTTCCAAATCCAGAAGAACTATCCATAAATGTATCATTAATGTACCAGGAGTAAGAAAGTCTTTCAGGAGAGACAATAACACCACCTTCACTCACAGTTGGAACCGCGGTCACATTAACCATAGCCCCCTCCCCAGGTAAAGATTTTCCTTCATAAAAAGGAGGAACATAACTCTCAGGGGTTTCCCAAATAAGGTCTACACTTTCTGGTGTAATTCCTATTCTTGATTCAATAGTTTCTCCTTGAGGAGATAATATTTTTACAGAAACAGGAACGGAACTCCCCGCTCCGCCTGCAGCTACAGTAATGCTTTTATTTCCTATACCACGCGAAACTTGTTTACCGGAAACAGTCCAAGTGATATCTGACAATGAAAGATTTATGGAATAACTCTGTAGTGAAATAGAAACTTTTTCATAAGGAGAAGGACTATTTGGATTAAGTGATATGGATAAATCATTTTCAGCAAATGAAAGTGAAGGGTAAAGTAAAAGTATAGATACAAAAAATAATTTAATTAACTTCATAGTCCTTTAGATGCACTCACTTCTTCCTTCATGGCCTTTATTTGTAGTAACTGTGAAGGGTCGCTTGTAATTATCTGGTCTTCTGTATAAGATGCCACTATTTTTATAGCTACGTGTTTTAATCCAGCAAAGAATATTCCTTCCCCCACCCCTGACTCAAGCAGCAAGAACTTTTCCTCGTCTGTTAAGTTGAAAGTTTTTTGTACCATATCTATAGATGAAGGAGACTGTTTTAAAAGTAATTGAATAGAAGAGTTGGTTATTATAGGTAGTCCGTAAGGAGATTTTAAGAAGTCCCCCACATCTTGTGTAATTGTGGCTAGTCCTAAATAATATTTTCTTCCGCGTTTTGCTAATCCAAACAAGAAAGAGGCGGTATCATCATTTTTCATCATAATCCACGCTTCATCCACAACCAAAAGACGTTTACGTATATCTTTACGGACAGAATTCCAGATGAAGTGAGTGACTATATACATAGCAACCGGCTTTAATTCTTCTTCCATGTCTCTAATAGAGAAACACACAAGCTTTTTATTTATATCTACGTTTGAAGGTTGATTTATAAAACCAGACCAAGTACCTTTTGTATATTTTGAAAGACGTTGCTGTAGATCTTCTGACCCTGATATTCCACCAAGTACAGTTTCAAAGTCAGATAAAAGTGGCGGCTCTAACTTTGTAAAATCTACATCCCCACTAATATCTTTCAATGCATAAGTTTCAGTTATGGCTTGGTCTATTATGGCGTCTTCAGCTGGCGTTAATCCCCCTAACATCACACGGAAAAGTCCGACGAGATTAACAATGTTTGAACGAAGAACCTCACTTGGTGATTCATCTTCTGTTGGGTGAGGTAAATCGAAAGGATTAATGTGGTGTTCACTAGTTAGAGATATATCAAAATATCTTCCCCCTACTGATTCAGCTAGATATTCATATTCACGTTCAGGGTCTATTATTATTACTTCGGTATCAAACATTAAAGTACGCAATATTTCAAGCTTCGCCATATAACTTTTACCAGATCCAGACTTTGCAAATATAATAGAGTTATAATTTTCAAGAGAAAACCTATCAAACAAGATAAGGCTTCCGTTGTGACGATTCAAACCGTACAAAATACCTTTATCAGAAGACAAATCAAATGAAACAAATGGGAAAAATGAAGAAAGAGGAGAAGTATTTAATTTATTTTTTACCCCAAGCTTATCTTGACCAAGTGGGAGTGTAGAAAGAAAGCCGACATCTTGCTGAAATAATGCTGGCTTTACATAAACTAGTCTGCTTTCTAGAATATTTTTTATTTCATTTTCTACTTTATCTACTTCTGCTTCTGTATTTCCATAAATAGAAATGTAAAGTGCTACCTCAAACATCTTTTCTTGTGCTTGAGTTAGACCATCGCGAAGGTCTTCTAGATCTTTGTATGCGACATCAAGTGTAGGATCACGCACAAGCCCTTTCTCTTCTCTTGTCATTATCTGGCTCTCTACTTCTGCCACTTTACGCTGGAAGGTTTTCATAACATCCCCTGTATCTAATGGAGTTAAGTGAATGGCAACATCAAAGACTTTGTCTAGATTTATTATTGGACTTAACCAATTATCAGTAAGATATCTAGGATAAGATATGACGAAGTAAGAACGAACTACATTAGTTCCAAGAGAAAGAGATTTTGGGTTTACACCAAGAGCGCTAGGCGCGATAATATCTTTTAGTTGCATTTCCGCTACTTTATACACCTGCTCCGGAAGGATTGCAGATACTGGAGAGTCTTGTTTCTTTTTTAGAAAATCAAAAAGTGCCATAGTGTTTATTCTTGTTCTAGTTTTGGTGCTGGCCTATCCTGCTCACCAGGATTAAATAATTTATAAAATAACTCAACCACTTCTTCAGTTCCCAACTTCTGTGCACGAAGACCGAATCGTGTAAGACCTTGACTTACAGTTGCTACACGTTGTTCAAGCTGTATTCTCGCAGACTCAAACGCCGTTTGATTTATATTTTCATTTCCCCCTAACCCAAAAGATAATGCTGATGTCCCTTTAGCTTGAGTGTCAGACATTGGAAAGTATGGGATAACAATAAAGAAATGTTTGGTCATGATATTTGATTCCTCTGTAAATTTTTGAATAAAACCCATGTATTCATGTATTTGTATTTTTAGTAGATCTTCCTTTACCTCCCTACTTCTTGCTTGGAGTAAATCCATGTATGGTTTTATGTTTAATCTTCTAGACTGAACAAATAATTCAATAGAAAAATCAAGAGAATTCAAAAGATTTTGGAACTGAAGTAGTATAGCCTGTTGTTCATCTTCACTTTTAAGTGCCAAGTTAAGAGATGAAGTTATCAAAATTGCTCTAAGTTCTCCATTTTTAAGTACAACAATACCGTCACGTACTCGTTCTATTGGTACAAATTGTTGAGTTGCTGTTCCTGCTGCCATATTAAATTCAGTATAACAGACAACGTGGATTAGATATTATAAATAATACACAAAACAAGAGCGAGGCCGAAGGCCTCGCTCTTGTTTATTCTTTTGTCTCTATTTCTTTAGGTCCCCGATCTAACACATCAAGGCCAAGAGATATTTCATGTAGTCTATCTTTACTCACTTTTGCTATAGTCGCATCTTTTGCAGCTTCTGCCACAACTTTATCTATATTTGGTTCATTTGGTAGTACACTTTCAGTTTGAGTTGGTTGTTTCCATGTATAGACTTTACTTCCAGTGAAGTATCTAAAAGCACTTTCTAAAATTTCTCCAAATGATCGATTGTTTATTTTTACAAAAGCTAGGGATAAAAATAGAGTAGATACTAAAACAATAAGTATTATCGCTATAAATCGAATTGACACAAAAGTCCAGATTATGAAAGATAAACCACCAGCGCCTATAATATAGCCAAACTGTTTAAGGGTGAGCGGTCCTACCACCTTGTCTTCTATGTCTATAAATTGTGGTACTCGAAATTGCATATTTTACTAGTATATCAGAAGTGCCAGGCTATTCTGTAGGTATCTCTCGGTAAGGGTCTACATTGTATTTTGTAGGAGCTTTACTATAACTTGCTGATTTTACATCTACCGGTGCTAATGTGTCACCTTTATCTCCAAACATAAAATTCTGCAACGGTGTGTTGTTATCAAGATTTCTATTATCCCCCTTTTCTATTGAAGAAATTTGTTCTTGTATATGATTTAGACGCGTCTCTACTTCCTCATCATTTGGAATACTTCCAAGGATTTGTAATTGTTCTAGTAGTTGAGATCTTGATCCTGGAGTAAGTACTGTTTGTTTTTTTGGTTGGATTTTCTGTTGGTCGGTGGATTGATCTTTAAGCATTCCTGATTCACGCTTGGTCGTATCCAATATTTCCTTTCTTAATTCATCCGGACTTTTGGTATCATCAAATGAAAGAGTGACCATATCTACATCACTTTTCCCGAGTATTTTTATTCTAGCTTTCTCTAAAATACTTTTTTCTAAATCCTCAGCTAGTTTATAAGCATCATCTTTGGATAATTTAAGAATGTCTATTAACGCCCTTATAACATCTTCAGGTTTAAGTGCGCCGATAAGTATGAAAGAGATTATATTAGATAATGCTATGTAAGAACTTATGGGTATTTTATATATTTTTCCTAATATTGCAGTGGTTTTTGTGATTTCATCTCCCAACACTAAATCTTTTATCTCTTGTGGAGCATTTTCCATTAATTCTTCTAGATTTTTTGCTATATATGATGGGTTCATAATTTTTTATGCAGCCATTCCATCTTGAGCATCTATATCAGATTGAGCTCTTGCTCTAGCGGCATTTTGTCTATCTTTTATAGCTCTCATTCTCGCTGCGAAATCATCAGTCTCTATATTATGTTCGGAATTATTTGTACCAGGAAATCTTTCAGCATCTTCTTTCTTCGCATTATCCCAGTCTTCATTTTTAAATCTGGTCTGAGTAGCTTCATCAGCTTCTCTGAATTTTCTCTGCATGTTAGATGCTTCTCTTTCTTTAGTTTGTTCAGCTTCTGCTTTTGCCCTTTCTCTAACCTCATTTTCTTTTATTGCTTCTATCTGAGCATCTCCCTGCATTGCATACTTAGTTCTTTCATCAGCATTATTGTAAGTTTCTTGATTTTTTTCTGCAGCATACTGACTCTCGACCTCCTTTCTGAAAGCATTTTTTGTTGCTGTCTCTTTTTTAATTTCATCTTGAGCTCTTAGACTTTCTCTAATCTCATCGCGCTCCTTTTCTTCCGGAGTTCTAGTGTCTACATTTGCAGCAGCTGTTCTAACTTCTTCATTTCTAGCTTGGTTTTCTCTCATCGCCTCTTCTTGGTCTGCTGCCATCATACTATTTCTTATTGAAGCATCATCCTGATTAAGAAATGCATCTTTCTTTTTCTCACCAGTTTTAAGACTGTATGATGCAACCTTCCTGTCGTTAGATTCCTTCTTTAGTAGTTCTGAAGACAGACTGTTTCTTCTTGATTCATCAGCTTTCTTTTTAGTTTCACTTTGCTGAGTGAAATTCATTTTACTTCCAGCCCCCATTCCCATTCCTGCACTGGACATACCTTTAGAAATCATTCCAGAGTTTCTCGCATCAAATGTACTTCCTGCCAAAGAATTTGTCAGATTAAATGCCCTTTTACCAAGAAATGTATCTTGATTATTTCTCATCCAACTCCCAATCGCTCCTTTTCCTTC
>JAHFND010000005.1 GCA_023267475.1 bacterium
AGTATTCGTTGAAGGGTCGTAAGAGATTATTACGTTGATAGGGGCTAGATGTACGCACAGTAATGTGTTTAGTCGAGGCCTACTAATTACCCGAATCCTATTAGGAAACATGACTAGCACCACGCTAATCATATTAGTTTAATTTTTCATGTGAGTAATGAATATGTATGTACGGGGTGTCTGTTTAGGGGAGCACTATAACATTCAGTGTTGGAGGTTCGAATCCTCTCACCCCGACGATACAGTTCATTACGCAAATAAACCAAAAATTAAAAACTTTTGAGTTTTTTGTTCTCCTGATTTGGCCACGGGGTCACACCTCTTCCCATTTCGAACAGAGAAGTTAAGACCGTGCGCAGCGATGATACTGACATTGTCGGGAAAGTAGCTTGTCGGGAGAACAAAGAACTTAAATATTAAAATATAATAACCAACTAATAAAAGTGTGGTTATTCGTGTTATTATTGTCTATATGAATTGGTACACACAAAGACGTTTTATGTATGGAGGTGCAGTTTTATTTTTTATAACTGCTTTAGCATTATACACATTACGTGATTCATTATTTCCTGCACCTACTTGTTTTGATAGTGTTAAAAATGGTAACGAAAATGGAATTGACTGTGGTGGAACATGTTCACTAAAGTGCTCACAAGATGTAGTTCCTTTATCTGTTTCTTGGTCTAGAGCTCTTAAAACATCTTCTACTACATATGATTTCGTCGCGATGATATCAAATAAAAATATCGACAGTTCTCCACGTGCATTACCTTACACTTTTACAGCATTAAGTAATGAGGGCACAGTTCTTGCTGTAGTTTCGGGTACTACTTCTGCTCCAGTGGACGGAGAGTTTCCTGTTGTAAGACAAAATATAGTTTTATCAGAAACGCCAAAAGAATTAGTCGCTAGTATTACAGATGGTCCTCATTTTACAGTAAAAGAATTACCCACATCTCCAACACTGAAGATTACTTCCACTAGATATGAAGCAGGTTCTATCCCAAGAGTCTATGCCGTTATATCAAATACAAAGCGTGTTACTATTTCTAATCTCCCAGTTAGAGTATTACTCTATGATATAAATGGAAATTCTTTTGCGACAGGGGAGACACTAATACCATTTTTAGATAAAGAACAGACAAAAGAAATTTCATTTACTTGGAATACACCTTTTGCTAGTGCTCCTACTCGTATTCTTGTATATCCAATCTTTGATCCGTTTACTTCCAGTCAGTAACATGTCAGCTAAGTTTTTCTCCTTCCTTCGAAAATTTGATTTAGGGTTATTTGTCGCGATGTCTTGTATTTTAGTGTCGGGTTTACTTACTATGAGTTCTTTTCAGGGCCATGATAGTTATTTTATAAAACAGAGTGTATGGATAGTTATTACTTTGTCAGTATTTATTCTTACTTCAAGATTTGATTACAGATTTCTACGACAGACAAGAATAGTCGTGGCTATATATTTGTTCTTGCTTTCCATTTTGACAATGCTTTTTGTTATCGGGCATATCTCAAAAGGGGCACAAAGTTGGTTTGAGTTTGGTGGAATTGCATTCCAGCCAAGTGACTTGATGAAGTTAGGGTTAATTATTTTACTTGCGAAATATTTTTCTCGTCGTCACGTAGAGATCGCAAATATTCGTCATATTATTGTTTCTGGAGTGTATGCATTTATTCCTTTTGTTTTGGTGGTTCTTCAGCCAGACTTGGGATCAGCACTCGTACTTTTATCTATTTGGTTTGGCATGGTGCTAGTATCTGGAATATCTAAAAAACATTTATTCACAGTTATTGCTATAGGTATTGTAATATCAGCGCTTGCTTGGAAATTCGTTTTTAAACCATATCAAAAAGCTCGCATTATGAATTTCGTCTACCCACTTCAAGATATTCGTGGTACTGGGTATAACGCATACCAGTCTACGATTGCAGTTGGTTCAGGAGGATTATTTGGTAAAGGTCTTGGATACGGTACACAATCACGTCTTAATTTTCTTCCGGAGTATAGAACAGATTTTATTTTTGCGGCGTTTGCTGAAGAGTGGGGATTTATTGGAGCATTACTTCTATTAATATTTTATTTTGTTATTTTATATAAGTTAGCAGTATACGCATTAGTGTCTGATTCCACATTCGAGGCATTATTTACTTATGGGGTTATGATATGGCTTATGACACACATAGTCATTAATATAGGAATGAATATAGGAATCATGCCAGTTACGGGTATCCCACTTCCTCTTATGAGTTATGGCGGGTCACATTTATTAGCAGAATGTTTAGCGCTTGGAATGGCGACAGGAATGTATAGATATGCTCGATCTGGTCACAAGTATCATATTAAAAACGAGTTCGTGGGGCTTGAGTAAAAATTGAGTGCCTGATTCTTTTATAAACCACTCTTGCTTAGAAGTACTTTAAAAGTCTTTAGAATTATTGCTATATCAAGCATGAAATTACTGTGCTCAAGATAGTACATATCATAAGCTAGCTTTGTTCCTGTTCTTTTTACGTCTACTCCAAATTTTGGTGGTTCATGTTGTTGTACTTGTGCCCATCCAGAAAGACCAGGACGCACAATGTGGCGCACATTATAGAAAGGAATGTTCTTTGTATATTCTTCTACAAGTGATGGTGCTTCCGGTCTAGGTCCAATTAATGATACATCTCCCATGATTACATTCCAGAGTTGTGGCAATTCATCTATACGTGTCTTTCGTATGAATCCACCAACTTTTGTAATTTTCTTTGTTTCATTATTTTCAGTCGTAGGTTTGTTTTCCATTGAACGGAATTTATAAACAGTGAAAGGTATTCCATTTTTGCCTATACGAGTATGTGTATATAGTACTGGCCCACCATCTTCTATTTTTATAGCCAGATAGACAAAAGGGTAAAACAAAAGAGAAAATATGTATGCTGGCACTGAAAGAATCAAGTCTAGAGTTCTTTTCATTAAATTATATCTTCGTGAACTACTTATATAGCGGAAAATCCATTCCTGATTTATTAAATCAAGTGGTACCATATCAAAAACGTCTTCATACACGTCTACAATATCAAGTATTGCTGATCCGTCGAAGATACCTGTGTATAGTTGGCCAAAGTAAGGCTTAATACGTTCATCACGCATATCAAGAATTATTGAATTTGGCCTTGTTGTTTTAAGTACACCCTCAAGTCGTGACATGTCATAGGTATCTACATCTATGGCAGAGATAAGAGTGATTCCAGTGTGTGGATTTCTAGTTAGTTCTTCGACTAATGTTTTGAATGTCTCTCCACTTCCAATTATTATACTTTTTTGTTTTCTATATCGTAGGACCAAAGAGAAAGCTGAACGTCTCCAGAGACTAATGAATAGTGATGAAATTAAAAGATAAAGAAGAAGAATTGTTTTCGGTGCGATTCCAAGAGTAGGGAGTGAGTAAAATAATATGACAGCACAAAGTGCAGTTAGTATCTGGCTTGTGAAAATCCTTTTATTTAATTCCCTTATCAGGCGTAGTGTTGGCTTATCATAAAGTCCATAACTATAAAATATTGCCACAGTAACAGCGATTATAAATGAAAAAGAAGGGATGAAGTTTATGAATTCAAGATTATCTGGTAGGTGTCCAGTACGTATAAAAAGTGCTCCATAAAGGGAGGCAAATAGGAGGGTACAATCCACCACAAGTAGGAGCAAACGTCCAGGGGTATGTCGTATAATCATATAGTGATATCATACTACTTAAGCGATGAAAATACTATACCTAATTACTAAATCAAATTGGGGGGGAGCACAGCGATATGTGTATGATTTGGCGACCAATTTTTCATCCCGTGGGCATGATATCTCTGTAGCTGCTGGAGGTGACGGCGAGCTTATTACACGTCTAAAAGAAGTACAAATAAAAACATATTCCCTTTCGACTTTAGCTAGAGATATAAAAATTACAGCAGAAATAAAATCTTTTTTAAAAATCTTTAATCTCATTAAAGATGTGCATCCGGATATTATCCATTTGAATAGTTCAAAGGCAGCAGGGCTTGGTGCTGTGAGTGCAAGAATGCTTGGTGTAAAAAAGATTATTACCACACTTCATGGTGTTCCGTTTCGAGAAGATAGGCCTTGGATTATCAAAAAAATTATTTATTTTTTTACATGGCTTACATGTTTATTTGCGCACGAGATAATTACAGTCAGTAAACAAGATGAACATCACATAGCAGGGATGTGGTTTGTAAAAAATAAAGTAAGAACGATTTACTTAGGGCTTGTCTATGCAGATTTACCAGAGCGTACTAATCCGAAAGGAAGAAAGATTCACATAGTTACCTTAGCTGAATTACATAGAAACAAAGGTCTTATATATGCTCTTCAGGCTGTGAACAATTTACATAAAGAAGGGTTATTAGTTAGTTATTCCATTTTTGGTGAAGGTGAGGATAGAGAAAAATTAGAACAGTTTATAACAGTCAATCAGTTACATGACGTTGTAGAATTGCGTGGTCATGTAAAAGATATTGCTGATAAGCTTCATGAATTTGATTTGTTCTTACTTCCGTCTATAAAAGAAGGTCTTCCTTATGTATTACTCGAAGCAGGGCGTGCTATGATTCCAGTCATTACTACAACAGTAGGAGGAATACCAGAAATTGTACGTCATGAAGAGACAGGATTACTTGTTCAGCCAAAAGATGTAGAACATCTCACCAATGAGTTACGCCGTCTTATTCTAGATAGAAAATTTGCGAAAAAGCTCGCTGTAGCACTCAGAAGCCATGTAGTTCAGAACTTTTCTCACAGTAAAATGATAGTGGAAACTTCAAAAGTCTATAACTTGATAGAATCCAAGAAATAAGGTATAATTGTGCGACTATGATGCAAATTAATACTTTACCTCGCGCTCCAAAAGAGACCGTAAAAGAAGGACATATTCCTGCTGTTTATTACGGTGCACATGCCGCTTCTACGCCTATTTTTATAAATACTATTGAGTTTAAGAAAGTTCTAGCTCACGCCGGAGAATCATCATCTATTACTCTTGCTACAGAACATGGTAATGAAAATGCCATGATCCAAGATGTTCAGATTGATCCTGTAAAGAGTAATCCTATTCACGTAGATTTTTACGTAATTGAAAAGGGTCAAAAGGTTCACGTTAAGACACCGATCGTATTTACTGGTGAGTCACAAGCAGTAAAAGACGGATTCGTACTTGTAAAAGTATTACACGAACTTTCAGTTGAAGGAGAACCACAGTCACTTCCTCATGAATTCACAGTAGACATCTCATCACTTGCTACAAAGGATAGTGTTATTCATGTTAGTGATATCGCTCTTCCAAAGGGAGTAGAACTTTACCACATTACAGGTGAAGATATCGTAGCTTCTGTATCTGAAGTAGAAGAATTAACAGACGAAATAGCTCCAGTTGATCTAAGTACAATTGAAGTAGAAGCAAAGGGTAAGAAAGAAGAAGGTGAAGCTGTAATAGAAGAAGCTAAAGCTGAATAATAAAGATAACAAAAAAGATGTGATATATATCACATCTTTTTTGTTATCTTGGTATACTAGATATACATGAGACATTTCGTCGCTATTTTGTTTGTCGCTGTATCATTTTTATCAGTGATGAATCCTGCATATGTGTACGCTCAATCACGCGAACAGCTTGAGTCAGATTTAGCTGCACTTGAAGCTCAGATTCAGGCACTTAATAATAGTATTACTCAGACCAAGAATCAGGGTGCTTCACTAAAAAATGATATAGCACTTCTCGCGAAGAAGATTGCACAAAGCAAGCTTAAAATAAAAGCCCACGATGCTGCAATCTTAAAATTAAACCAAAATATTTCTGAAAAGAATCGCAATATAGATCTTTTAAATCAAAAGATGGAGCGTGAAAAAGATTCTCTAGCGCAGATAATGCGCAAGACGAAATACATGGAACAATATTCACTACTTGATTTTGGTTTGCAGTCACAATCACTTTCTACTTTTTTTTCTGATGCAGATTCTTTTGCAACTCTAAATAGAGCATTAGATCAAAGTTTTAAAGATATTAATGCTACAAAATCAGAGCTAGAAGATGTAAAAGTAAGACTTGAAGAAGATAAAGATTCAGAGACTGCGAAGAAATTAGCCGAAGCAGCAGAGAAGAAAAAAGTAGAGACAAACCAAAAAGAAAAAAATACGCTTCTTACTATTACCAAGAATCAAGAGACAGAATACAAAAAGGTATTAGCTGACAGAGAAAAAGAAGCAGCACAAATCCGTGCGAGACTGTTTGACCTTCGTGACGTCGCAGCTATTTCTTTTGGGCAAGCTTATGATTTTGCATTAGGTGCATCCAAGTCTACTGGAGTTCGTCCTGCACTTATATTAGCTATTCTTATGCAAGAATCATCTCTTGGTGTGAATGTAGGGGCATGTTACGTAAATAGTAATTTGTCAGGGGACGGTATTAGTATAAAAACAGGAGACATAAAACCACGCACCATGAATCCAACTCGTGATATTCCTGTATTTGTACAATTGTTATCAAAATCAGGACGGGATATAAATAAAACCCCGGTATCATGTTGGATTCCTGCGTATAGTAGAGGTACCCCTTCTGGTTGGGGAGGAGCTATGGGGCCATCACAGTTTATTCCTTCTACTTGGGTATTATTTGAGAGTCGTATAAAGAATGCTACGAATTCATCTTTAGCTGACCCATGGAATCCATATCACGCAATCACTGCGACTGCTATTTATCTTGCTGACTTGGGTGCAGTAGCAGGAAATGAGTATGCAGAGCGTAATGCAGCGTGTAAATATTATTCAGGAAAATCTTGTGCATCATCTCGCGCAGGAGCGGGTTACGGAAACTCTGTGATGAGTAAACTTTATAGTATGCAGTCCGATATAGATAAATTACAAAGATAATTCGTTAGAAAACCCTGTATTATAAGGGTCTTTGGATATTGTGTAATCTTAATAAATGTGTTAGTATTACAAAACTATGAAAGCAGATATTCACCCAACATTTTATCCAAACGCAACAGCAACTTGCGCTTGTGGTGCTACGTATACTGTAGGTTCTACAAAAGAATCTTTTGAAGTTGAAATCTGCCAAGCTTGTCATCCATTTTATACAGGACAGGATAAGGTATTAGATACAACCGGCCGAGTCGACAAATTCAAGAAGCGAGCAGCAGCTGCAAAGAAGGCGTAACTTTATAAAAGCCACGAAGCCTACGGCTTCGTGGCTTTTATCTTGCTATACTAAAAAATTATGGAACTCTCCGATTTTAAATCAAATCCTCGCACACAATATCTCGCATTAGATTACGAGCGACTTTTACGTGACGAAGAAGATGCGAAAGCGTTACTTGTGGATGAATCAATGCGCACACTTGCAGAAGAAGAATTATCTGTGATTACTCCACAAAAAGAGGCACTATGGAAACAAATGGAAGAGATAGCAACTATCGCAAAAGAAGAAGATGAAAAACCGAAGTCGATGATTCTAGAAATCCAAGCTGGTGCAGGAGGAGATGAATCCACATTATTTGCTGCAGAATTAGCATCTGCATATTCTGCATACTGTGAAGCACATAAAATCTCTTTCGAGAAAGTGGATGATTCACAATCGGACGTGGGTGGATATAAATTCGCATCATTTGAAATAAAAGGACGTGATGCATGGGACACATTTAAATATGAATCAGGAGTACATCGTGTTCAACGTATTCCTGATACAGAGAAAAATGGAAGAGTACATACTTCTACCATCACAGTCTCTGTAATGCCTCTTCGCGAGCAAAAGAAAGTAACTATTTCGCCGTCAGATATAGAGTTTGAAACATCACGATCAGGTGGAGCCGGAGGACAAAACGTAAACAAAGTAGAAACTGCAGTACGTGTGATTCACAAACCGACAGGTATCGCTATTCGTTGTACTATCGAACGCTCACAGCTTAAGAACAAAGAGCGCGCACTCCAAATGCTTCAAGCGAAACTCGACCAACTAGAAGAAGAGAGAGAACAAGCATCTTTCAAGGGAGAAAAATTATCTCAAGTCGGGACAGGGGACAGAAGTGAAAAGATTCGTACATATAATTTCCCACAAGATAGAGTGACAGACCATAGAATCAAGCAATCATTCCACGGATTACCAAAAATAATGGAAGGAAATCTCGACCCAATCTTCCAAGCCATACAAAACTTCACCGGCGACTTTGCGGAAGGAGAGGAGGAATGATTGTGATATAATTTACTGAATTATGAAGACAATATTATTTTCAATAGCTATACTTATTCCAGTTGTCGTGTATATTTTTTCTTTATTTAAGGAGGGAAAAGCGGGGTCACTAGACACTTTCTTCCTTCCCAAAAATTCACTCAATCATTTTGAGTTTGCCAATTCTTCTATAGCATATAATTTTTCTATTTCTACTGTCGTAATCGCTATGGCTTGGGGTTTTAATGCTTCATTTATTTCTTTAATTAATCCTTTAGCGTGGGGGCTCGGTATTGTTTTATTTACTTTTCTTTTGTCTAGAGTTCTTAAAACAGTTATACACGGAGAGACGATTCATGGTTATCTCGCTCGTCATTACAACATGAAGTCGATAGGGTATATTACGGCATTAGTCTCTCTTTTAAGTTTTATTGGGATGGCTCTTGCAGAATTAGCGGTAGGTGTTTCTATTTTGTCTAATGTTTTAACTTCTCCTACAACAGCACTTCTAGTTATTTCTATAATTGCACTTGCTGTATCTTCTTACGTTCATATCGTAGGACAACATGCAGCATTAAGAACAGACCAAATACAGCTTGCTTTTGCTTACACAGCAATTTTTGCAGTTCTTGGATCTTTTTGGATTTGGGTTTCAAAAACAAGTTCTGTGGGCGCCGTTTTTGTAATAATGGCAGTTGTCTTGCTGGTTATTCTTTATCTGTTATCTAAACAAAAAAGTCACGTACAAGGATTATTCCAAGTTTGGATTAGGAGAATCCTTTTTTCTGGCGTTATATTATCTTTTATAGTACTTATATCTAGTGGTTTTCATGGGTCGTTGCCAGAGATAAAAATAATTCCAGGATTATTTCAAAACACTCTTTTTGTTAAGTGGGACTTCATTGCGATTCTTGTTCTTCCTTTTGTTTGGCAATTTGTTGATACTAATATGTGGCAACGTATTTCTTCTTTTGAAAAAAGTCACGACGATGAAAAAACTTTAAAGAGTTTAAAGAAATCATTTCTTAGATTTGCATTAGAATCTCCACTTACTTGGGTATATGCAGTTTGTGCTGGGATGTTACTGCGATATACATCAATAGGAGTTGATGGAAATTCTATTTGGAATTTAGGGGGTGTCTTTCCAGGTCTCATATATGGGTTAGGAGCACTTGGAATAGTGGTAGCATTTCTTTTTACGTTGGCTTCTTTTGCAACAATGTTTTCGACATTTGATTCTATGTTTATAAGTGCTTTATTTGTTATCAATAAAGATGTTATACATGAAGAAAAAGAAAGCAACTTTGTTTCGAAGAAAGTTGCTTGGCTTGGGTATGGTTTTACTTTGCTCATACTTGCTTTGCTTTGGATTCAACAAATAAAAGGAATTAATTTCGCTGTATTTCTTTTTGGGGCATATGGAGTTCTTGTTACCATGTTTCCGCCAGTATTGGGTGTTTTATTTCCTAAATTTAAGGCGAATAAGTATGTGACATTTTTAAGTATTACGTCTGGGATGTTAGCCGGGCTTTATGTAACATATTTAGCGACAAGCGATTTTTCTTTAACAAATATTCCTCCACTTGTTGCGATAGTAGTATCATCAATTGTCTATCTATTAGGGACTCTTTTATTTAAGAAAGATAAGATTCTCGGTGTTATTTAGGTGTTCCCAAAACCCTAATTCTGTGCTAGAATAACTAACGTTACATCCAATCAAACAAATCAGGATTTGGACACCTGAGCACCATATATCGAGTATTACAGACGCGTATCAAACAGATACTTTGGAGATATAAGGTTGTGGTTTGAGGCAAATGTTTATTAGTTAATAAAAATAAAATATGAAAATAACAAAAGAAGCTTTGTCACAAGCAGGGCTACAGTACGGGTATTCTCGTACACGTCGTCATCCATCAGTAAAACCTTTCGTTGAAGGGAATTACAATGGTGTAGATTTTATCAATCTTGAAAAGACACAAGAGCAATTAGAAAATGCTGTTGCGTATTTATCATCACTTAAGAGTGCTGGTAAAACTATTCTTTTCGTTGGTGTAAAACCAGAAATTCGTCAGCTCGTAAAAGAAACTGCGCTTTCATTAAACTGCCCATACGTTACAGAAAGATTCATCGGTGGTACTCTTACAAACTTCCCACAAATCAAGAAGCGTATTGAAAAACTTCATGATTTATTGAAGAAGAAAGAAACTGGAGAATTAGCCGTATATACAAAGAAGGAACAACTTCTAATCCAACGTGATATCGACAGATTAGATCGTGATTTCGGTGGTATTTCTTCACTTACAAATATTCCTCATGCAATCGTGATGATTGATTCACGTCATGAAGATATGTGTGTGAAAGAAGCTGCACGTTTACACATACCTCTAGTTGCACTTTCAAACACTGACTGTACAATAGATGGTATAGAATATCCGATTGTTGGTAATGATGGTTCAGTACCAGCAGTACGTTTTGTTCTCGAAACAATTAAAGAAGCGCTTCAAGATAAAATCGAAGCGTAATTAACTTTCACTCTTAAATATGGACACAATAAAAGAACTTCGCGAAGAAACAGGTCTGTCATTTGCACAAATCAAGAAAGCTCTTGATGAAGCAAATGGGGACAAGGAAGCAGCCCGAAAAGTGCTCTCTGCATTTTCATCTGAACAAGCAGAAAAGAAAGCTGACCGAGAATTAGGCGCTGGTGTTATCGCAGCATATACACACGCATCAGGTACGATCGGTGTGTTACTTGAACTTGCATGTGAGACAGACTTCGTAGCAAAAAACGAAGAGTTTAAAGCGCTAGCAAAAGATTTAGCAATGCAAGTGTGCGCCATGTCACCAGTGTCAGTAGATGGAGAAGATGACACGGCACTTATGAAACAAGCTTTCATAAAAGATCCTGAAATGACAGTAGAGCAGAAGATTCAATCAGCAATCCAGAAGTTCGGTGAAAACACAAAGGTCACTCGCTTCACACGTTACAGTATCGCGTAACAAAAAATCATGACAGTACTCCTTTTATTAATAAGTGGAATACTAGTCGCACTAGGTGCGGGTGGAATACTTGTACTACAGCAATATCGAATTTCAAAAGGAATAGTTGTTCTTGATGAATCATACAATGGCCCCGCAGAAGTATCAGTAACACTTCACGCTATAATTCGTTATCTACTTAAGCGTAGTGTGCATTTCAGAAAATTTATGATGCAATATCTCGCACACTTAGCAGTGCGTGTGATGTATTACGTAGACATCTGGTCATCGAAATTGTATGCGAAATCACGAAACTGGTTCGTACAAAATGCGGTGCGAAATAGGGGAACAGTTCCACACTTTTGGGAACATTTGAAGGTATATAAACAGGAGATGGATAAAGAGCGCGAGGAAGAAGAATAACTCTCGACTTAGGCCTTATTTTGTGCTAAAATTTACCCCATCGCCACTTTTAGATAAGTTGGTACGAGGCGAGACGAGATTGAAAATAGACAACGGTTTTAAAACCGTAAAATTGCCACCTTAGCTCAGTTGGTAGAGCAACGGTTTTGTAAACCGTAGGTCCCCAGTTCGAATCTGGGAGGTGGCTCCAATAATAAGCGATAGCTTATTATAGAGCGCCACATCAGTACATGACCTGCGTCATGTACGACAGATGAGAAAGCCGCAGCGTTATTTTGCTAGCAAGCAAAATCGCGAGGAGTGGGCTGCGAAAAATTTTTGTGACGACAAAAATTTATTTGTAGCCGAATCTGGGAGGTGTAACACTATAACGCAGCACGAGATTGGGAGATCTCATAAACAATATGTTTGATTCTAGAAAATACATCTTTACTCTTATTATTACAGCTGCTATTTTTGCTACTGCTTTTTTCACATCTTCTTTTTTATCAAACAAGCGTGTTGAGAGTGTAAAATCAATTCAAGATAATATCGCCATCGATATTCTTTCAAGTGAGACACAGTTCTCATTACTCGGAGAAGTGCCTTGTTCAAATGTAAGTGATAGTATTCTATCTCCACAACTTTCAGAAATCGGAGACAAACTTTCAAAAACAGAAACAGACCGTGGTGCAAATGACGCCGATGTTATCTACTTAAAGAAATATTATTCTCTTTTACAAATTAAAGATTATATTCTTTCAAAGAAGCTTGTAGAAAAATGTGGAAGTACAAAGAAGCAAGTGTTCATAGTATATTTTTATTCAAATAAAGGTGATTGTACTGATTGTGAAAAGGAAGGATATGTTCTTACTCGTTTGAAAGAAATGTATCCAGATCTCCGTGTGTATTCTTTTGATTATAATCTTCCTTTATCTGCTGTTGACTCTATGAAGACCATTTATCGCGTGAAGTCATCTTTACCTGCGCTTGTGATCGAAGATAAGACATATACCGGGTTTAAGTCTATTGAAGATCTAGATGCATTACTCCCTAGGTCTATAAAGACATCTACTGCTACAAAGGCTGTAAAGACAGCGACAAGTACTAAGAGTACACAATAATTCCATGATAGTAGAGCATATTATACAAGGGCTCATGTATCCGTTTCTATTTTTGTCGATGTATTTTCAGATACTACTTCTTACTTCTTTCTTTGAGAATAAAAAGAAAATAAAAAGTGAAGAGTCACGAACTGTAACTTCATATCCGAGTGTGACTGTCGCTGTGCCATGTTGGAACGAAGAAAAAACTCTAGGTAGTACACTTGATTCATTACTTTCACTTGATTATCCAAAAGGTAAATTGAAGATTTATGTCGTGGATAATAATAGTACAGATAGAACTTATGCGATAGGGGAAGTGTATGCGTACAATAATCCAGGAGTTATAGAAGTCCATAAAGAAATTAAGCAAGGTAAACATCATGCTGTGAATCTTGCTCTAGAGTTGTCTAAGTCAGATTTTTTTGGTTGTCTTGATGCAGACTCTTCTGTAATACCAAGCACACTTAAAACAATCATTTCATACTTTGAGGCAGATGAACATACAATGGCAGTTACCCCATGCATTCATATTCGTTCACCAAAAACTTTGATACAAAGAATGCAAGCGATTGAATATCTGATGGGAGTATTTTTGCGCAAAGCTTACGGTGAACTAGATGCTATACAAGTGACACCTGGCCCATTTTCTATTTTTAGGAGTGAAGTATTTAAGAAAATTGGTGGATACAAAAAGGCACACAATACAGAAGATTTTGAAATCACACTTCGTATGCATAAGGCGAGACTAAAGATTGTGAATTCTCACAAGGCACTTGTGTACACTGTTGGGCCTTCTACACCAAGAGGATTCTTTTATCAGAGATTACGTTGGGCGCGAGGCTTCTTGGAAAATGCTCTCGACTACAAAGAGTTATTCTTTAAAAAGAAATATGGAAACTTCGGAATGTTTACACTTCCGATGGCGTTCATGTTCGTGTTTTATGGATTGTACGCTGCAATATTCTCTGTCTACACATTTGGTTCCATGGTATTTGATACTGCAAAGAGATGGCTTGCTGTAGGTATTCATCCACACATTCCTACATTTGATTTATTCTATTTTAATACGACAGTGATGTCATTCATCGTCATGGTTATGCTCTCTATGCTTTTGTTTGTGTTCTATATTGGAAATACATTATCTG
The DNA here is from genome assembly GCA_023267475.1 of bacterium. Lineage (GTDB taxonomy): Bacteria > Patescibacteriota > Minisyncoccia > Phycocordibacterales > UBA5272 > UBA11704. The sequence continues at coordinate 13,855 of JAHFND010000005.1, forward strand.
ATGATAGACAAGAATTTTATCGTAACTTTCCGATGTTTTTCTTACTTTATCCATTCTTCGTTCCAGTTTTCTTGGGGCGTGCCATATTTGATACATTAACTAATCGTAAAAATAATTGGGTTCTTCAAGATACAAAGGCTGGTATATAACGCTTAGTCTACGCTTTATTTTATGCTAAAATACTGAAATGACTGGACATATACATCCAATGAATCTTGCGATTGCTCGCATCTCTGACATTTTCTCTAAGCTCGGTTTTGATACGGTAGATGGTCCGGAACTTGAAGATGAATGGCATAATTTTGACGCATTAAATGTCGCGAAGGATCATCCATCTCGTGACATGCAGGATACTTTTTGGATTAAGAATAAGAAGGGGACAGATAAGTATGGTGATGATATGGGTTATGTACTTAGAACACACACAAGTAACATGCAGATCCGCACTATGGAGAAGTATGTAAAAGAAGGAAAGGATTTACCGATTGCTATTTGTTGCCCTGGAAAAGTATTTCGTAACGAAGCAACAGACGCAACACATGAAGCCCAATTTCATCAAGTAGAAATGTTATACGTCGGGAAAGACGCTTCACTTTCTATGATGATAGGTGTGATTGAAAAGTTTTTCTCAGAATTTTTTGGAGAAGATTTAGTTATTAGGTTGCGTTCATCATTTTTTCCATTCGTTGAACCAGGAAATGAAGTAGATATGGAATGTTTTAAGTGTGTAGGCAAGGGATGTAGTTTATGTAAACAAACTGGCTGGATAGAAATCGGTGGAGCAGGAATGGTGCACCCGAAAGTTTTAGAAGCAGGAGGAATAAATCCGCGTGAGTATAAAGGATTTGCTTTTGGTTGCGGAATAGACCGAATGCTTATGCTTAAGTATGGAATAGATGATGTACGACTTTTGTATAATGGTGACCTTCGCGTAGTAAACCAATTTTAATTATGAAATTCTCTAAAGCGTGGTTACAAGATTATATAGTTGAAAAATTGCCCGAGGATTCGGTTATTGTCGATACTTTGAACAAGAAGGCATTTGAAGTGGAAGAGACAGTTAAATTAGATAAAGATACTATTTTTGATATTAAAGTTCTTCCGAATCGTGCGCATGATGCATTAGGACATGTGGGTATGGCACGCGAACTATGTGCAGATTTCGGTCTTACATTTAAAGAAGATAAAAGAGTAAGAGCAGACGATTCACTTACTGATAGTGGTATTGCTCAGGTGTTGGTGGAAACAGATGATGCGAAAGCCTGTACCAGATTTATGAGTATGCGTGTTGATGGTGTGAAAGCAGGAGAGAGTCCAAGTTGGTTAAAAGAAAGATTGGAATCTATCGGACAGAGAAGTATAAATAATATTGTTGATATTACAAATTACGTGCAGTTTACTTTGAATAAACCGATGCATGCGTATGACGCACGCAGTATCACAGGTACTCTACGTGCACGATTTGCAAAGAGTGGAGAGACACTCGCCACACTTGATGAAAAAGAACTAACACTAGACGAAAAGACTCTTGTAATTGCAGACGATGAAAAAGTTTTAGGGTTGGCAGGAATAAAAGGAGGGAAGTACAGTGGTATAAAAAACGATACGACAAGTGTGATACTAGAGAGTGCGAATTTTAATTCTACACTCATTCGTAAAACAGGGGAGAAATATGGATACAAGACAGATGCATCAAAAAGATTTGAAAATGGCATCGCAAATTCACTCGTCGAAGAAGGGTTATACATGACAGCAAATTTGATAAAAGAAATTTGTTCTGATGCGAAGATTGGTGTGGCTACCGATGTATATCCGAAAAAAGAAAAAGCGTACAGAATTGGATTTTCTGTAAATGAAGTGAATGATATTTTAGGAACTTCTTATACAAAAGAAGAAGTGTTAGATGTGATGAAGAGACAGTCTTTTAATACGATATTAATTTCTAAACCAAGAGAAATAATTTTGGAAAAAATGAACGAAGTTTTAGGTAAACCATACAAACGTGGTGCGAGCGTACAGCATGAGGCTCCAGATATGTTTGATTGTTCGGCGTTATCTAGGTGGCTGTTTATAGAAGTGGGTTATAGTGGTGTTCCGAGAATTTGTATTGATCAGTATGTGTATGGAGAAGTAATTGAAGAAAAAGATCTAAGCTTAGGAGACCTTATATTTGTTAATACTGGGGTTGTTTTAGATAGAAAAGGGGATATTTTTTCAAAGATACTTGGTGTTAATGTAAAAGAATCTTCTGTTCGAGATACTACTGTTGAATTTATGCGTGGAACAAAAGTAGACGAAGCTGTAGATCACGTAGGTATATATGCTGGTGATGGTGATGTGGTCCATGTCGGAAGCCAGACAGAAAAAGTAATTAAAGAAAAGCTGGCCACAAGTTCTTATTTTAAAAATAAATTACATTATAGAAGAATTATTTCTGATGACACAGAAAGACTTTTAGTCACTATTCCTTTTGAACGCATGGATCTTTATACAAAAGAAGATATCACAGAAGAAATAGGGCGTATTATTGGTTATGAAAAGATCACTCCAACACTTCCGAAATTAAATCGTGTAGGGCTTACCCATAAGAGAATGTTTTATGAAAATAAAATACGCGAGATTTTAGTTAGGGCTGGATTCTCTGAAGTGATGACGTATACATTCGGTGATGAGGGAGATGTAGAAATAGTAAAAGGACTTGCAGATGACAAAGAAAAACTTCGCAGTAAATTAAGCGATGGACTTCTTCGTTCTATGTCGCTTAATCTCCATAATGCACCACTGCTTGGCCAAGACACGATTAAACTTTTTGAACTAGGAAATGTATTTGGAGAAGACTGTGAAGTCCGCCATTTAGGAATCGCAATAGATGATGGAGGAAAGAAGAGTAATTTTACAGAAGAAGTGGATTTGATACTTTCTGAAATAAAAAGAACATTAGATATAAAAGATTTTGAATATGAAACAGCATCAGTAAAGCCGTATGTGATTGAACTTGATTTTGATACAATGATTTCATCATTACCTGAGCCAGCCAACTATGAAGCACCTACATTCTCGTCTCTACCTGTGGTTAGTTACAAGACAGTATCTCCTTATCCGTTTATTGCCCGTGATATTGCTATGTGGGTACCTGCTGGTACAACATGGGAGAGTATCTACAATCTTTGCACTGAAGTACGGAATCCTCTTATCACTCGTATTGATTTATTTGATACTTTTTCTAAAGAAAACAAAACATCATTTGCATTCCGATTAGTATTCCAAAGTTATGAAAAAACTCTCACAGATGAAGAGGTGAACAAGATGATGGAGGGTTATTATGAAGTATTTAAGAGTAAAGGATACGAAATAAGATAATATGAAATTAAACGTACCATACCATTCACAGTTTATTGATGTAAAAGATTACACTTGGAATATTCGTTCTTGTAGTGGCACATGCGTGGCTATGGTTATGGAATATTTTTTACAGAAGAATATAGATATTTTAGAATTCATGAAAGAGGCAGAGAATGCCGGTGGATACAGTAAGATAAATGGAATGATGCATGATTACGTTATTTCATTTTTTGAAAAAGAAGGATTGAAGTCATGGAGATATAAAAATGTAGAGACAAAAGATAAATTAGAAAGTATTGACCAACTTGTAGAATCTTTAAGAAATAATAATCCAGTGATTGTTTCTATAAATAAAATTGTCTTGGAACAGAAAAAGTTTCATACAATCCTTCTTGTTGGTTTTGAAGAAAATAAAAATGGAGAGATTACACATTTTTATTATCACGAACCAGAAGCGACAGTTGCTAAAGTAGAAGGGGATTCTCTAGTGGGTGGAGAGTTTAGATTTTGTGATGTGGAGACGTTTAAGAATGGGTGGAGAGGACGTGCGATTTTTGTGTCAAAATAAATAGAGACTGTCACAATGGACAGTCCCGAAAAGGGGGTGTTTAATATTTTTTATTCCTTAAATCGCAAACCGTTCGCGTATGACTTCTGTCATATCGCGTAAATCAAGGTCGCCAGTGATTTGGAGGAGGTCTTCTTCTTTTCCAGAAACAAGGTATTTAAGTATTTTTAACTTTTCTTCTTGCATTCTGGTATTAACTGCAAGTACAGTCCAAATCTTTTCTGCGAGTTTATTCGTCGGGACATCCAAATGCTTAATCTGGTCAGGTCTTTTCGGAGAGTTTTTCTATTCTGCTGGGTTCATCTTTTCTCTTTCTTAAGTCAATTGTTTAAATTGTCCCTATAGTAAAAAAGTTATTTACTATAGATAATTCTATTGTGTGCTTATTAAAAGTAATGTCAAATAATCCATGTGTTTAAGGGGTATGAAAACCCTTTGAAATAAGGGCATTTTATACACTTTTTGTACTGGTAAAAAGTCTCTAAAAATGCTATAATGGATGGACTAATTTCTTATATTTATGGCCGCAAAAGAACCAAAAAAGGGTAGTTATGGAGCAGATAGTATTCAAGTTCTAGAAGGTCTAGAACCGGTACGAAAGCGTCCTGGAATGTACATAGGTTCTACAGGGCCTGACGGACTTCACCATCTCATTTGGGAAATATTTGATAACTCACGAGATGAAGCGATGAACGGTCATGCGAATCGTGTAGAAGTAGCTCTTCTTCCAAATAATCAGATTCGTGTAGTAGATAATGGTCGTGGTATCCCGGTGGACATTCACTCAAAGACTAAGGTGTCAGCACTTGAGACAATCATGACTACACTTCACGCCGGAGGAAAATTCGGTGGAGATGGTTATAACGTGTCTGGTGGTCTTCACGGAGTGGGAGCATCAGTTGTGAACGCGCTTTCTATTATGTGTAAGGTAGAAGTACATAAAGATGGTGGTATTTATATGCAAGAATACAAACAAGGTATTCGTAAAGCAAAAGTTGCACAGATTGGAAAGACGAAATTCCATGGAACAATTGTTACGTTCGAGCCAGATGCGATTATTTTTAAAGAAGGTACTACATTTGAAATGAATCGTGTAGTTTCTCATCTTAGACAGCAAGCATATCTAGTGAAGGGTTTATCTGTCACTATTGTAGATGCACGTGAAGTAAAAGAAAAGCTAGATCTAGAAGGTGAGACTTATTTATCTGATTTAGGATTTGAGTGTCCTATTACTACATTTTATTTTGAAGGAGGACTTAAGTCTCTCGTAAAACATTACAACGAATTCTCAAAGCCAGTTCATAAAAATATTTTCTATGTTGAGAAGCAAGCAGAAGCAGAAAATGTAGGAGTAGAAATCGCACTTCAATATATTGATGATATTTCTACAAAAGTCGCAGCGTTTGCAAACAATATTCCTACAATTGAAGGTGGAACACACGTGACTGGATTTAAGACATCTCTTACTCGTCTTATAAATGCATATGCTCGTAAGAATGGAATTCTAAAAGAAAAAGATGAAAATCTAACAGGAGATGATGTGTTAGAAGGATTAACAGTAGTTATCTCTGTAAAACTTCGCGAAATACAATTCGAAGGTCAGACAAAAGCAAAGCTTGGAAGTATGGAAGCGCAAAGTGCGGTGTCTACAGTATTCTCAGATGCCTTTTCAGTTTTCTTGGAAGAAAATCCAGATGATGCAAAAGAAATTATAAATAAAGGATTGCTTGCGCTTCGCGCTCGTAAGGCTGCAAAGGCTGCAAAAGACAGTGTACTTCGTAAGGGGGCACTTGAAGGATTTTCTCTTCCTGGAAAACTTGCTGATTGTCAGAGTAATGATCCAGTTGATTCAGAATTATTTATTGTGGAGGGAGACTCAGCCGGTGGTACTGCAAAGATGGGGCGTGACCGTGTTACTCAAGCTATACTTCCACTTCGTGGAAAGATTTTAAACGTAGAACGTGCGCGACTAGATAAGATGCTAGGTTCTGAACAAATAAAGAATCTCGTACTTGCGATGGGTGCAGCAATTGGAGACACATTTAATATTGAAAAAGTAAGATATCACAAACTTATAATCGCTACAGATGCGGACGTGGACGGTGCACACATTCGTACACTTTTACTTACATTCTTTTATCGTTACTATCGCCCAATCATAGAAGCTGGATATGTGTATATTGCACAACCACCACTTTATAAGATTGCATTTGGAAAAGAAGTACATTATGCATACTCAGATGAAGAAAAAGAAGCAGTATTAAAGAAACTCGGATTTGATTCTAAAGAAGCAGAAGAAATTTCTGAAGAGGGGGATGAACTACCAGTTGAAGGTGATACTGAAGAAGAAAAGGATGAGAAGGTTGTGAAGAATAGAAGTAAGAAACCACAAATTCAGAGATACAAGGGTCTTGGAGAAATGAACTCAGATGAATTGTGGGAGACAACTATGGATCCAACTACTCGTACACTAAAATCAGTGGATGTACATGAAGCAGAAGAAGCTGATAAGGTTTTCGAAATGCTTATGGGTAGTGAAGTTGGTCCAAGAAAGTCATTCATTCAGACACATGCTAAGTCTGCAAATCTAGATATTTAGTAAAAAACCATAATAATTTTTGGATTTTTATGGTCAGCAGCAGTAGTTGTTGACTACTCCTAGTTTTTGATGTAGTATAACAATTCTGTGTGATAATCATATCGCACTTGAAAAGAGGGAAAGACCAATGGAAGAAGTTGTGAAACAACCCACCAAAAATGCTGGCGCAGTGGCGCTGGCACGGATCCCGGAGCAATTCCGGCATCCAGTTCAGGCCCTTCAGCAGAGGCAATTCGGATGGACGCCTCCTCCGAAGGAACAGCAGCAAATGTCTCAACTTCAGCAACAGCAGTAATCTGCTGGGTAGAGATAAAAAGCCGGACTAGTGCCGGCTTTTTTTATTTCTTACTTTTTATTTCTTTTTCTAATCTTTCAATTAGTTCTTCAATTTTTAATTCACCAATCTTTCCTTCAGTTCTGTGTTCAAGAGTTACTGTGCCATTTGTAACTTCAGCATCTCCAATCACTGCCCAGTATGGAGTTTTCATCTCACGAGTGTTACGAATCTTTTTACCCAGTCCTTCTTTTGAGTTATCGACTTCAACTCTTATATTTGAATCGATTAATTTTTCAAAGACTTCTTTTGCATAATCTTGATGTTTATCAGCAATTGGAAGTATCGTGATTTGATTTGGAGATAACCAAAGAGGAAAGTTTCCTGCGAAGTGTTCTATCATTACACCCATGAATCTTTCTAGTGATCCAGAGATAGCGCGGTGTATAACCACAGGTCTTTCTTTTTTGCCTTCTTCATTTATAAAAGATAAATCGAATCTTTCTGGTAGATTGAAATCACATTGAATTGTTGCGAGTTGCCATTCACGTCCTATCGCATCTTTGAATATGAAATCAAGTTTTGGTCCGTAGAATGCAGCTTCACCTTCCACTTCTTTATAAGGAAGATCTTGCTCAGCACAGACTTTTTTAAGAGTGCTTTCTGCTTTTTCCCATACTTCATCACTACCTAACCATTTTTCTTTATTATCATCACGTAGGGATAGTCTAACCCAATAACCATCCATCATATTCATTGTCGTATAAAATTCTTTTATGATAGATACAATAGTTTTTATTTCTTCACCTATTTGTTCTACTCTACAGAATAGGTGACCATCATCTTGAGTGATAGAACGCACACGTGTAAGTCCTCCTAATTGTCCTGACTTTTCATCACGATAGACTGTCGCTGGTTCGAAGTAACGTACAGGCATATCACGATATGAAAATTGATTATCAGTAAATATCTGCATATGATGAGGGCAGTTCATCGGCTTTAGTATGAATGAATCTTCTTTTCCTTGCACACGGAATAATTCATCACCAAACTTTTCAGCATGTCCTGAAGTTTCATAAAGTGCTAGTTTTGCAATGTGTGGAGTCCATACGCGTGAGTACCCCTTCTTTGCATGCATTGACCATAAATAATCTTCTATTTCTTTTCTAATAATCATTCCACGCGGAGCAATGAGCGGTAGTCCTGCACCAATAAGGTTTGATGTAGTAAATAATTTTAATTGTGCACCTAGTATTCTGTGATCACGTTTTTTTGCTTCTTCTTGTTGAAGAATGTATGCATCAAGTTCTGCTTTATTATTAAATGCTAGTCCGTAGATACGAGTAAGCATTGTATTTTTCTCATCTCCACGCCAATACGCTCCTGCGATGTGAGAAAGCATGAATCCATCAAGTGGTATTTCTCTTGTGTTTTTTACATGTGGTCCTTCACATAAATCGAAGAAATCTTCCCCAGTATGATAGAGCGTTACATCTTCTCCTTTTTCTCTTATTCCTTCAATTAGTTCTTTTTTGAAAGGGTTTACAGAAAATAATGTGTTTGCTTGGTCAGGGGACACAGTTTCTATTTTGAAATCTAAGTGTCGCTTTATAATCTCACGCATTGTATCTTCTACTTTTTTAAGATCGTCATTCCCAATCTTTACACTATCTACGAAATCAATATCATAATAAAATCCTGTGTCTGTCACTGGTCCGATGGTAGGTAGTGCGTGTGGGAAATGATGTTTTATAGCCATCAGAAGAACGTGGGCTAAAGAATGACGGATTTTGAAAATCTCTGAATGGTCTTCTTTGTGTGACATAGTCCTTATATAGTACCAGAAAACAATGTCTTTGTGGAGTTTTTGCACTTTTAAAATGAGCTTATTTCCTTGACAGGGAATGCAGGTTTTGTACTATGAAGTAGCTACTTGCCTTAATGTTAGAAGGACACGACAGATTACTTTTGGCAAGTACTATTAATTTATGTCATTAACTTATATATCAATTGGAATTTTAGTTTTATTATTACTAGTTTGTGTAGCTATATACAACGGTCTTGTTACTTCACGTATGCGAGTGAAGGAGGCTTGGGCAGATATAGATATTCAATTAAAGCGTCGCTTTGATCTTATTCCTAATCTTGTAAATACAGTAAAAGGTTCTACAAGTTTTGAATCAGGAACATTAGAAAAAGTGATAGAAGCAAGAAGTAAAGGTCTTCAGGCACAAACTCCATCTCAAATAGGGGAGGCAGACAAAGCCATGAAATCAGCTCTCACAGGATTTTTTGCTCTTGCAGAAAGTTATCCAGATTTAAAATCAAATCAAAACTTTATCACACTTCAAAATGAACTTTCTGATACAGAAAACAAGATCCAAGCCGCACGTCGTTTCTATAACAGTGTTGTTACAGAATACAATACACAATTACAAACTGTTCCGACAAATATCTTTGCTAG
>JAHFND010000030.1:0-4019 GCA_023267475.1 bacterium
TCTCTATATTTGTTTGATGATCAAGAAGATGAAGACAGATCTATCAAAGGATTCGTGAATTGGTTTAGGAGGCAGTAATATATACTAGATAAAATCATGCAAAAAGTATCGTCTTCTAATGGACTTACCCTCGGTATTATTTTGGTATCACTACTGTCTATCTACTTTGTTTTTCATAATAATAAGATTGATTATCTTAACGAGACAGCCGAGATAGTTTCTTGTAATTCGTTTGAGGAAAACTTCTTGCAAAGCGTTGGGTTTAAAGATAGGAATGACTGTAAATTATTAAATCTAGAACTACATGAAGCATATATTGATGACTGTTTAGAAATACTCAAAACAACAGGCAACACTGAATATGATATGGCCCTACTAAACTCCTGTGTTTATCATTCTTTTGCAAAAACTCGCACATCCTTAAATGCGGAATATTATATTTTTAAACATAAAAAATAATCTGAATCAGTTTTAGGAGACGAAAAGTGGGCCCACTTTACATATACCCCCTAGGGGGTATATACTCATTTGTATGAGAGTAGAGAAAAATAAACTTATACGAAGACTTAAAATAATTCAAGGTCAGGTAAAAGGTCTTCAGGAGATGATTGAAAAAGATACCTACTGTATTGATGTCATTACCCAGAGTTCAGCAATCAAACAAGGACTTTCTAACGTTGAAGACATCCTCCTAGAAGACCACCTTAATCACTGTGTGGTAAATCAAATCCAGAAAGGTCAAACTAAGAAGGCGACTGAAGAAGTGCTTAAAGTTTATAGATTAAAACGTAAATAATATGGAGATCATCAAACGTACATGTGAATTATGTTCTATGGATGCAACTTTTCTTAAAGCGAATACTGATGGTCTTGTCCACTATTACTGTGAGCATCATGCACCCAACGGTGCCACTCGAATAGGAAAGTCGTCCAGTGCAATTAGCACCTACCTTCCTGTAATAAGTATCTATGTTTCAGCTGTGATACTGTCCATTCTTTTAGCTACCATGACAGGAATGTGGGGAGCACATATGCTTATGCTCTACTTCATGGGTTTTACTTTTCTCACCTTTGGTTTCTTCAAGGTGCTGGATGTGTCCGCCTTCGCTGACGGATATCAGGATTACGACATCATAGCTCAGAAATCTAGAACATACGCACTTCTCTACCCGTTCATAGAACTTCTTCTTGCCGGTCTATATTTGGCAGATATTGGAGGTATTTACCGAGATACATTCACACTTATTCTCATGATAGTGGGATCAATCGGAGTTTTTAAGAAGCTTCAAGCCAACGAAGAAATCCCATGTGTTTGTCTGGGTGTAGTCTTCAAACTTCCAATGACTAAAGTTACTCTCTTTGAGAATGGACTGATGTCTCTTATGGCTCTTTCAATGCTCCTTATGTACTTGGGCGGATGAGTACATGAAATTTACTATCTTAACTATTTAACTTTATGAAAAACACAATTATAGCTTCAGTTACAGCACTCGTTATCGGCTTCTTTTTGGGTCATGTGGTAATCACAAAGACACCCGTTACAAATCATGAAAATACAAATATATCAGGAGGCATGCAACATACTATGCCTGACGGAACGGTTATGGGTGGTAACAACAACTCTATGAGCGGAATGATGGCAAACATGATGGCAGGACTTCAAGGTAAAACAGGAGATGACTTCGATAAGGCATTCCTATCTGAAATGGTAATGCATCATGAGGGAGCGGTAGACATGGCAGAAGAGGCTCTAAAGAACGCAAAACATCAAGAGATAAAGAACTTATCAAAAGCAATCATTACAGCACAAAACAAAGAAATTGCCGATATGAAAGCTTGGTATAAAGCTTGGTACGGAACTGATCTTAAGTAATTAAATAAATATGCGAAAAGAAAACAAGGAATTTTTAACTTATATTTGTAAGTATCTAGGGGTAGCACTTATTGCAGGGTCAGTAGTACACATAGGAACACTTGATAACGGAACCACAAGATATATTATTCTAGCTTTTATTGGTCTTGCTCTAATGCTGGGTGGAAACATTATTGAAGCAATTCAAACAAATACCAAAATCAATGGGAAGTACTTTGTAAATATTATTGGCCTATCATTTGCTACTGGATTTTTATCGGGCGGTGTACAGCACTATTTGGATAACCCATACTATGCTAGCTACTTACTGGGAATAGGATTACTTGTTGCTTACCTAACATTCTTTTGGAAAGAAAAGCTGTCTTTAACTGGAAAAAATGTAGGAATTGTATTAATCCTTTCCTTGGCTCTTCTCTTCTCACACCACCTCTTTAATGAAGACTTTGGAGTCTTCCATGTTGATCTTAGTGCCGAAGAGCATGGCCATTAAAAGAAGTGATGACTGTACACAGAGACGAGCGACACACCTGTGATAAAATTAAAACATAATTAGGTGAGCCTTTTACCATGTCTTTTTCTACCATCATTCCTACAAACGACAAACTAATACGTGCGGCCTTAATCAAAGATTTGAAGGACCTTTACAGAGAAGACAAGGATGCAAAGATAGTAGAAGAGTTTGGAGTAACGTACGGTGCTGCCCGTGTTGATGTTGCAGTTGTAAATGGTGTAATGCATGGCTATGAATTAAAAAGCGATCTTGATACTCTCAATCGTCTACCTGAACAGATGAAGCACTACAACTCTGTATTTGACCAAGTTACTTTAGTCGTTGGGAAAAATCACCTACATGAAGCTATCAAGATAATTCCTGATTGGTGGGGTGTAACTATTGCAAAAATCGAAGCAGGTTGTGATGTTGTTTCTTTTTGCCTTATTCGTGAAGCAGAACAAAACCCAGCACAAGATAAACGTTCAATCGCATCTCTTCTTTGGAAAGATGAAGCACTTAATTTTCTAGAAGAAGTTGGATGTGCAAGAGGTGTGCGCTCTAAAGATAGAAGCACGATACATACTCGACTGGCAGAAGTAGTTGAAATGGAACTTCTTAAAAATAAAACTAGATTTTATTTATGTTCTAGGGAAGATTGGCAACCTGCTTTACTGTGCACGCCATATGGTGATTAATACCAGCAAGTAGCCATGTTTCAGTACTTCCGGTTCCTTTAATACTAGGATCCACAGCGTATTTATCGTAGTGCTTTCCTTTTTCAGCAATATACTTATCGCCATAGCTAAAATCTTCCCCGTAGAATTTCTCGTCATCTCCAGATAGAAGTTTCGCGTTTGTTAAATAGAGGTTGTATTGTTTCTTTCTACCCTTCAAAATACACCAGTTGTCTTCTAATGTGTATTTAATACTAGTTGTGGGGTGAAAAACCTGTAGGCTTTCATTGTATATAGGATACTGGATAGTATAATCCGAAAATGAAGGCTCTCTAGTTAGTTTCTTCTCATTCATTTCTTTTTTCCAGCCATTCCAATCATATCTTGGGACAATAGTTTCTTCGTCATACTTACAGTCACCAAGGTTTTCAAGGAAACCACCACTTGCAAAAATGAAAGTTCGCCACTCATTGAGTCCGGGGATAGTTTGGCTTATCTTTATATATTTGCTGAACTTACTTTCATTTTCGTTAATTTCTTTTATATCAACAATCAAATCAACATCCTTTTTACTAAAGCCTGTTAACAGCAGGAAGTCTTCAATTTTTGTACTTAAGGTTGGAATATCATCAAGGTCTGCACATACGATTCTTAAGCAAATACCTTTTTTATAATCCTTAACACTTTTTTTAAATGTATCATCATCACTTAAATTAACAACAGGAATCAAGTTTAAGCCACCCTTGCTTCCATCTTCAAGAAGTGTGGTAAAAGTTTTTAACTTCAAGTCAGTATAGATCAAGCTGACATCAAAAAAGATGTCAGTACCTCCCCAAAAACGAAGTACTTCTTTTGAGAAAATAGGTATTTTTGTTTCAAGCTTTGCAACAGATTCCGCTATTCTTTCTTCAGTGGTTTTCTTCTCTCTTTTCTTTGTTAATGGGTCAGCTTTTTTAAGAGGGTCCGTGCTAGGCATGAC
>JAHFND010000030.1:4029-5191 GCA_023267475.1 bacterium
AAAATTGAATCAAGGGAGTCATGTGCTTTTTATTTTCCGCACTCAAGGCGTTTAAAGCACCTTGTTCAGCACGTTTCCATTTCAATATTGGTATGTAATGTCTTGAATTAAACATATATTTCTTTTAGCTATTAAATAGGTGGCGGACCTTTTCTTCATTCACAATCTTATTTAGATACATATACTTGCCCCCTTCATGTCTCATTTTTCCAGCAACAATAGCAATATGAATACCAAGTTCTTTTGCAAGACTTTTTGCGGCCATGACTGAAGGGATTTCTCGTGCCGGACTTACTTGCCATTTATTTTTAGGCACAAGAGCTTCGGAAGCTAAACGATCAGCTTGATTTTCTTTCTCATCAACTTCTGTAATTGTCACACCTTCAATTTCATCGAAGAATAAATTTATATCATCATTATAGTGAAGAGAAATGTGAGCAAGTTCATGCATTAAAGTAAACCAGAAGTTATCTACTCTATCGAGTCGTAGGGTTAGACCAATTACAGGGTAATCTTTATTAATTAGCAGAGTTGCTCCATCTAAAAATGTCTTAGGGAAATGAGGCTCAATAATTAATATAATTCCATATTTCAATAAGTGTTCTTTTGCTAAGATTGGACCATCAACATTAACACTTAATTTTGCCAATGTTTGCATAAAATCTAGATTAACGGTCCCATCCTCATACTTTTTAGGGGGTTTTATTTCAGAGGCTTTCTTTAATATATATTCTGACCATGCTGCTAAAGCTCTTTTGTCAGTAGTTGGTGAAGATCTATAATGAGATTGACGTAACATACCCACAAAGTTTGTTTGTGAAGTACCTAGCATGGTGAAGAAACTTTTAATGAGAGGACCTCGTTTATCTTCATCCATAGCAGAAGATGGAATATAACCTCTGCTTGTCATTTCTTTGACAAGCTTATTATCCCAGTTAGCGTAATCTAAATTATCTTCTGGTTCTTTTAAGAGGACACTTGCAGGGATGCCTAGGCCAGATTGAAGTGACCTCATCATAGCAATAGTAAGAGGACGCTTTCGTGATAACACTTCAGATACTTTACTCTTGCTTCCTATAAAAGGAATGAGATCTTTAGGCTTAAGGTCAGACTGATCCATACGAAATAAAATAGCATCAACAGGATCTGGTAATGATTCTGG
>JAHFND010000031.1 GCA_023267475.1 bacterium
TTAGCTCATATGGTAGAGCGCCGGTTTTGCACTCCGGAGGTGAGCGGTTCGATTCCGCTAGGGTCCACACTAAAAGACAAAGACGCTGAAAAGGCGTCTTTTGTCTTGAAAAGACAGGCTAATTGAGTGGTTCCATAATCTTCATTTTTAAAGGTGATACCTTGGGGGAATTGGAACCATTGTAACTTCAATCGTTTATCAAGATTTGCATCTTTCCATACAACACTTGGATACTTTAAATAGTGTGATACATACCCTAGAACTTCATCAAAGTCCATTTCCATTTCTTGTACAGAAGTAAGGTTTATTTGTGTGCTAGTCATCTCCTGCTCTATCATGTCTAGTTGTTGTTTTAAAATGCTGTCACTAATAAATCCTTCAAGATTTTTCTTAATAAGTGCATTTTGTCGTTCCTGAAGCTCGACAAGATAAGATCGTAGCTTTCTACCATCTTTTTGTTCATCACTTGTGGCTTTATTTAACTTTTCACCAAGTTTCAACTTTAACTTTAGTATTAAATCGTCGTTAAGTTGAAATTTATCCATATACCCCATAAATGCATCTTGGAATTTGTCTCTATTGTAATTAGAATCTCTTACTCCAAAACGATAAAATGGATATTTCTTACTTCTACCTTTGGACCAACTTCCAGTTAATTTTCTACCTTCAGCATCAAATACAAAACGACGTAGAGGGAAGTCTTCACTGTCGAGCTTATACTGGGACATCTTTTTTCCTCTCATTCTTAAAACTCTCTGTACTTGGTTAAATAGTTCCTCTTCAAGAACAGGCTCGAATAGGCCTTTGTGACTTTCTCCAAACTTTTCTAGCATGCCAAAATATGTTCTATTTCTAAGCATGCTATAGAAGTACGGCTTACTTAGTGGTTTACCATTCTTCAATCGTAAACCTAGCACCGCCATCATCTTCCTTATATCTTCAATAGCATGAGTATTCTTTGCAACAAGTTCAAATGTCTGTTTTATGAATGGACCCATTGTTGGGTTTGGTGCTATTGTTGACCTGCCACCTATCTTCACATTGTCATACCCAACAGGAGCCATCCAGACATATCTCCCTTCTCTCATTGCATCTTTCATTCCTCCTGAACAACGCTCCGCACGAACATCGTTATCAAACTGTGCTACGTTTGCAAACATATTTTCCATAAACTTTCCTTGTGGAGTATTTTCAAAAAACTCTGAAGTAGATTTTATCTCTACACCATATCGTTTCAATAAGATGCGTAGCTGACTATAATCATCTGTATTACGAGAGAGACGATCAAGCTTATAGATAATTACAGCACTTAGTTTATTTTTCTTGTCAGAACAATACAAAAGTAACTTTTGTAACTCTGTACGTAAAGCTGTTTTAGCACTCTCTCCTTGCTCTATAAAGACTTCAGCTACTTCATAGCCATTTTTTAGTGCGTACTCTCGACAGTGTTTTTCTTGGGTACTTAAACTATTCCCTTCATCAACTTGTTCTTTTGTCGACACTCTCACATAAAGAACAGCTCTTTTCTGTTGGGTTATTTGCATGACGTTTCTTGTGGTCCAAAAATGCATCTACAAGAACCTCAGCAAGGTAATCGAGAGCGTCATCTTCGGATATAAAATTAGAATTAATAAAACCTGAAGGGGAACTACAAGACAGTACATTGTTGCTACACAAAGACGACTGTAGACCCCCTTCAGGCTTCAATCTTCTGTCGTATTCGTCTTGTTTGTGTAGCTCACTCATTATAACAAAGATCCTTCTGAAATATCGTCAGTACTGTCAGTCTTAATAACTTTCTTGAGAGTAATTACTCTTGTGTCACCATTACTCTTTGATTCGTACAAGATACCAATTGATTTTAGATTTACCTTTAACTCATTTAGGCGTCTAGCTAAAGTATTTGGCGCTCTAGGGAATGGACCCTTGTTGTAAACATCACCAAAAGTATCTTCAAGATTTAATTTGTCTAAAAGCTCTGACGCCGTACCAATCCACTCGCTTTTTTCTTTCATAAAAAGAATGATTGCCAGAGCAACCGAATTTTCGTGAAGAGCAACTTGTGTTTGTTCTTTTATATTTGTCTCATAAGCTTTTATAAAATCTTCTTTCTTATAACCCAATCCTTCCGTAATAGCACAACCCCAAACCATAAAATCTGCCATTCTTGGTAACTTATTAAGTGTTAGCTTCGGTTTTATCTCTAGTGTTTTTACTAGAACATCAAATATACCTCCAAGGATTATAGGCAGATCTTTGTTGAAGTTTTCATATAAATCCTTTTCCTGTTTTCTCTCCTCTTCTTCTATTCTGTTTAACTCCACGAGGATACTCCTCTCTAATAAGTCAGGGCGTGTAGCAACTACATTTATGCCATTGATACCTATACAACGCATAAAGTTATAAATAATATCGTCATCGTCTGTATAGAGTATTCTTTTTGAAAAACCACTCCCTGTTATGGCTTTACACAAAGTATCAGATGTTTCTTCAGGGATAAAAGAAACATTATCGAAGAATGAGAAATAATGATGGTCAAGTTTTTGAATTAGTTCTTTCTGTTCTTTTGGTAAATTAACTACCTCCATTAAAGACGGATCAATTATTCTTCTCAATAGTTTTGAAAGCGTAGATTTCGCTGAGCCTTGGGATCCAAATATAACAAGGGCAGGATGAGGGAAATCAGGAACAAAACAAGAAATTACAAACACTAAAAGTAATAATCTATGACTTTCATTCGTTATATTTACATAGTTTAGTATCAGTTCTGCCTTGCCCGACCTCATTGGGATAACCTGACTACTTTGATGAGAGTATCGCTTAAACAATGCAGGAGGATTATTAACCACCTCCCATTGGTTACTGGTTACTTTTACTGCTTGCCACTCTTTATTTGTTAAGTCATACCAGAGGACATTGTCTACCAATGAAGTTCTATTATTAAGTTTTATTCTATCCCCAGTGAACTTTGCTTTTCCTTCTAAAACAGATACTGCGCTTTTAACCACCTCAGAACTAACAGTCTTTTGATTGGCTCTATAAAACTCAAAAGACAGCAAATCTTTTATAGTCTGACTATTACATTTCCAAACTTCCGTGTGTCCATTTATATCCAAAGCTATGAATGGAGCATCTCTCTCATCTTTAAAGAGAAGTACATCTTTTCTATCGAGAATCATTTTAATTAACAGATCTGCCTGAGAAAGACTTTTATTGATTGAAGCCTCCTGTTTATACGGCTCATAAACTTCCACACATTTTTCAATAGCATTAGCGATTGTTCTAATGCGATAATCATTACGCTCTCGCGTTTTTACCCTTTGTCCCAATGGAGAAGATAACCATATACGTTCGATCTGCGCAGAATTTTTTGCGGTCCAAAAAGCTAACGTAGAGCATAGGGCAAAATCAGCAGAAGAAAAGTCATTATCATATTTAGAAACACCTCCCTCATAGAGCTTCTTAAAATCAGTACCCTTCTTACTTCCAAATATCCTCTTCAATAGAACTTGATCATCTATGTGTTCAGTTTGAGCCAGACCCCCATTTATTGGTCCATTTTTGCCCCATGGATAGTCAATTGTTGAAAGAATGCTTAGCAACTCCTCTTCAGAAACTCTTCGTAACCCTAGTGGAATTTCATGATAGGAGTTACCTGTGGTAGCAATAAATCTACCATTTAAATAAACCTCAAAAGGAGCTTTTTTATTAGCTATTAAGGTGTATGGCTCATGAAGTTCTAAAAATATATGAAGACCTGTACCTGACTGAGATATTTCTGTAAAAGAGTTTGCCTGCTTTAGTAAATCAAATATTTTCTTAGCTTGTGGATGATATATCTTTCCATCTTTTAGTACATGATCTATATCAATACAAAGTAACTTCGAATCATGAAGTACTATTCCTAAACCTTTAAAACCATTCGAGCCATTATCTAAAGCAACGGAGACTTCTTCATATGTTCTCCAGGTTTTCGGATCTGTTGATGAAGCTTTACTGTTGCCGGAGTAATATGGGATTTTTGTCTGCTTACCTTCTCTTTCAATTAATTTCCAATTAACCCACCTTTTATCCTTACCAAACTTTTCTACAAGAATATTTTTCATAGATCTATTTGTAGGATTGAATTCGGCTTTTAATTTCTCGACTTACATTCCAAAACTTTTTAGGATCAACTAAAAGGTTTCCATTCCAGTATGCAAGGACAAGTTTTTCAATTGCTTCACTTTTTTCAAATATAAAATGGACCCTCCTTGAGTTTCCTTTTTCGGGTTCAATCGCAATAAGTTTGTACTCAAGACACATCATAGTTACCGCTAAAGGAAAATCAGTAAAACGTATACAACCAGCCCCATCATCTGTCATATAATCTTTTTTCATTTTGTTTAATATTTATTTACGGAAAATTAAAAGCCATCCGTTGTCGGATAGCATAGATGGACTTTTTATTCAGTTGTGACAAAGAATATTACTTAAGATGTCACAACCCTAGACTGTAGCCAAACAATTCTTTTGCCACTGAGTTTGATCTACTCTTTGATTGTCTGGCAACGGCAGCACTTACCTTCTGTTTTTTACCAATTTCCTTTGACGTTGGAGATGAATAACCCACGGTAATATCGTGCTTGTTATTCTTTATCGCTTTTCTTTTTTGAGCATCAGAAAGTTTACTTTTATTAACAATCTCTAAGTAACTTCCTTCTTTAACTTTTTTAATTCTTTTTGGCTTTTCGGACCGCATACTTTGTTCATCGAAGAGAGTTAAGTCTCTTTCTGTGTTCTTACCAAATCGCTTTTTACCTATTACATCTATTCCTTCAATGAAAATAGGAAGGAGTCTGAATTGAGTATCTTCTAAACGTTCCATAGCTTGCTTGGCTTCTTTTTTCGAGAGAGGAGCATACGCAATTAATGAAGTCCACATAAGTCTATCATCCCTAAAATCTCTAAAACCAATATCATAGTTTTCTGCTGGGTCCGTTATATCATTACTTAAAATGTAACGAGCCATGGCTCTATAAGGAAACCCATAGAAGTTAAAAGGTAATCTATACTTAGTACCCAACTCATATAATCTTTCTTCGAAGTTATTTGATGGGAAATCTTTCCTAACGGAAGCATCGCTTATAAGCGGCCAATCTGCAGGATCTTCACTTCCATCAATTTGATAGTACTCAATATT
>JAHFND010000006.1 GCA_023267475.1 bacterium
AACGCACAGAAAGGCATCCTTCTTGTAATTCTGCAGTCTTTTTTGATCTTTTTGTAATCTTCGGGTTTATGAATACTAATGGTTTTGATTTTGCATCTTCAGGATAAGCATTTGGAGATACGACAAATATTGATATAGGTAATGCTATCTGAGGTGCCGCTAGTGCTACACCGTCATTTTCTCTTGCTAATGCTTCGTGCATCTTTTTTATTATTTCTTTTAGGTGTGGAGAATTAAACTCATCTTTTGTGACGGGTCGAGCTTTCATTCGAAGAGGATTATCTTCTCTGTCATCTATTTGAATGATTTTTCCTACTACTTTCATTACGCTACTTTATCACAAATAGTCAATAGTTACTAGCTTCTATATAAAGAAGTGTAGGGGGTTAATGAGTGGTCTACCATCATAGACAATTCTTTTTATACGTTCTCGTACTGTAGGATTATTTGCCCACTCCGTTTCTTTTATGTGAATAAATAGAAGTGTTACACCACGACCTTGCTCAAACCACTCCACTACGTATGGTTCTAGTTCTTGTTCCATTCTGGTGCGCATGTTATCAGGCAAGTTATCAAAAGATGCTTTTATTACTGTGTAATAAGGTGGCAGTAAAAATTTTTCTCTTTCTTTTAATAAGTTATCGTAGACTTCTCTGAAGCTTGGTGATGTTAGTTGTTCTATTACTGGCATTTTCCTCAATCTGGTCTGGAGAATTAATTTCCCATTATGTTCAGAATTTACTGTTACTTTTTCTGCCATTTCTGTCACGAGGTTTAGTATTTTTTCATCTGTTCGATATTCAGGAAGAGAAAAAAGTGAATCAAGAGAAAGGATTATTATATCGTCACATTTTTGTACTACATTGTGTGCCATCTCAGTACCTATGAGAACTCCATACTTAGAATCCATCCATTCTTTATAAACCTTCTTTACTTTTGCACGAGTATCAGTATGTTCTCCGTCTATTACGAATATTGGAATACCTAGACGTTTTAATTCTTCTTCTATTCCACCTGTTGCAATACCAAGTGTAGCCATTCTCCATCCTCCACAATGACGACATGAGAGAGTCGTGTCTTCATTTAGTTGTACTATATGTTCGCAACCATGACATACATAAGTGCGTATTCCTCCGATTTTATGAAGCACATAAGGACGATTACAATTCTGACAAGTAAATAAAGTTCCACAGTCAGAACAAATAGTAGTAGGATACATTCCTTTTCTGTGTGCATATAAAAAATAATGTCCTTGTTTATCGATAGATGCTTGATGAAGTATTGCAAGTGCAGTACGAGAGAGATAAGGACTTGCACTCATATTTTCATCTATCATTGGAATTACAGAAATAGGTGCATCATTTCTAAATTGAAGTGGCATGACTTCGTGCGCGTCGCGCATTTTATATTTCATATGTGCTCGTAATGTGAGCATGTGTGACCCAAGAAGTATTGGAATGTTTGCACCGTGAGCGAGCTGTTCTAATACGAATCGCATATCATAACCTTCATCTCCGTGAGTATAGTAGTAGTGACTATGTTCACGTTCTAGAATTATTATTCCTAGATCATTACGGATGAGTGGAATAATAGAGGGGGTAGAAAGTATAAGCACAGGATGAGGATTATTTTTTATTTCTTCAAGTGATGTTTTATATTGTTTGTCAGTCAGTCCGCTGTGTAGTATAAAAACATAATCATCTATTCCACGTGCTAGTTCATCACGCGCATATTCTATATCAGTAATGCTGGGGAAAAACATCACGAGAGACTTTTTCTTAGAAAAGTATTCACGGATAGTAGTTTTGTATCGAGTGATACGGTTCTCGTAACTTTGTTCTAGTAATAGAACTTCAAAACCTTTTCCTTCTTCTGGAATTTTAATAGGGGAGAGTAAGTCGAATGATTTTTCTGAAAGTAAATCGTATAAAATATTTCCAAGTGGTTGTATTAAGTATGATGATGTATAGCTAAGCGCATTCCATATTCGTGATGGAAGAAATTCTTTTGTTAATATCTTAGATATTTTTTTTAATCCAAATGATGCATGACGAAGTGATTGTCGCTCTTCTTTTGCTTCTTGAGAATCTAACACAAGTGCGCGACATATTCTGCGTTTTACTGTAATTTCTACTAAATCACCAGGGGTCACGTCATCTTTTGAGAAGTAAGAAAGTTCTTCGTATGGTATTCCGGAGGCCAGTGGTGCAACAGTTAGGACGCGCATATATATGTAAGTATATCAATAAAGACAATCATCTGACACATAAGAAAAAGTCTTGTAAAATAAGGGTTTTTTGGTATGCAGGGGTGAAATAAATATGCTATAATGCGTCTATTATGGGATTTTTCGTAAAGTCACTCGGTATTGATTTGGGTACAGCAAATACTCTTGTCTATCTTCCTGGTAAAGGAGTTGTACTTGTTGAGCCATCAGTTGTAGCAGTTTCTGAGATTGATAATAAAATTATGGCAGTTGGAAATGAAGCAAAGGATATGATTGGAAAAACTCCAGATTCAATTATTGCATATCGTCCGATGCGTGATGGAGTGATCGCAGATTACAGAGTTACAGAAGCGATGCTTCGTTACTATATAAATAAAGCACTTGGTGGATTTAATTTATTTAAACCAGATGTGATGATTTCTGTTCCAGCAGGAGTTACTTCTACTGAACGACGTGCAGTTATCGAAGCAGCTCTAAAAGCAGGCGCACGAAACGCATATGTTGTGAAAGAGCCGATCCTTGCTGCGATAGGTGCAGGTATTCCTATTCATGAAGCACAAGGAAGAATGATAGTAGATATTGGTGGTGGTACTACTGATGTGGCTGTGATTTCACTTGGTGGAATTGTTTGTAGTACATCTGTTAAGTGTGCAGGAAATAAAGTCGATCAAGCAATTATTGATTACATAAAGAAGACATACAATCTCGCTATCGGAGATCAGACCGCAGAAGAAATAAAAATAAAAATTGGTTCTGCACTTCCAGTTGAGGAAGAATTATCAATGAAAGTAAAAGGAAGAGATTTCATTGCCGGACTTCCAAGAACTGTTGAGATTCGTACAAATGAAATCGTAAAAGCGATAGATAAAGAATTAAGATTAATGATCAAGGCTATAAAAGATGTACTTCAAGAAACTCCACCAGAACTTGCGAGCGACATTATTGATAATGGAATCATTATGAGTGGTGGATCTTCAATGCTTCGTCATTTTCCTGATTTGGTAGAGCGTCGCACTGGTGTGAAAGCGGTTCTTGCAGAAGATGCATTTTATTGTGTGGCGAAAGGCACTGGAATTGCACTTGAACATTTGGATACTTACAAGAGAAGTATTTTTGCTAAAAAATAAAACAGACGAGGCACTTGCGCGCCCCGTCATGAATGAACGATATCGAACCTCCCGTCTCTTCGTTTTCTTGTCTTTATCTCTCTCCAGATGAGAACTTCATGCCCACGAAATTGAAGTGATGGATTTTCTCCGATACAAGCTCGAAGTATTGCCTCTATCTTTTTGTCTTCAATTTTTATTTCGGGGATAAATACCGGAAGAGAAATCCCAACAGTCGATACTTCTGGTGTGACTTTCCAAATACATGGCGTGACTTCAATCGTCATGCTTTGTAAAGTCATCTTATCTTCTGGGTACTTATGAGTCCACGCATCACTTATATTTCCTGTTGTGATTTTTTTAAGCGCAGACATAACTGGTACCGATGAAGATATATCTTTAAATACATGATCGTACAGCTCTTTTGTCACGGAAATACTTGCACCGATAGAGCATTCTTTTCCAGCACGTTGTCTCTCCGCGGCCTCGAATAGATCAAGGACAAGCCACGGACTGTAATGAAGCTTAGCCATGATCTTATCCTTATCGAGTGAAGGTCTAGTTTGAAATTCTATACCTTTTTTAAAACAAAGCAATTTTACTATTTGTTATACTCCATAATATGAAGCTTTCTCTAATTCCTACACATCATGCTGTACTTTTGATTCATGAAAATCGTGAAGAGCTAAGTAATTCTTTGTGGGATGAATTGCAAAATATTTCTCCAGCACACAGATTTTTTAATCAAACAGTTTTAGATATTGATACTGCAAGAAATATTATTACTTGGGCAAACACTCCATACAATGATGAAAAGATTGCACTAATCTCTTTCCATACAGCATCACTGCCTGCACAGAATGCAATGCTAAAAGTAATAGAAGAACCACCAATCGGTGTGAGATTTATTTTACTTACTAGTAATAAAGAAAGTTTAATAGATACAGTTTTGTCTCGTGTGCAAGAGTTTAATAACGAAGAACAAAGAACGAAGAACGAAGAACCAGCATTAGAATTCTTAAGTACAAATTATAGTAATAGAATGAAGTTACCTTTCATTATTTCTTTACTAGCAAAGATGGATGAAGAAGGAAGAAAAGATAGAGAAGCTGTTAGAAACTTTATTCTTTCTTTGGTTGAAGTTTTGAGGAGTAAAAAAGTAGAATCAAAATATATTTTAGAGACTTTAGAAACTGCATCATTTGCATCGGACTCATCTGCTTCTGGGAAAGCGTTACTTGAATATCTTTCATTGTTACTTCCTGTTACAAAGTGATATAATCACTATTACTTTAAATATATGGCATATAATTTTAATGAAGCAAATAATTCTATAGAAAAAATAATTGATTGGTTGAAAGGGGAATACCGTTCTATTCAAACTGGTCGCGCCACTCCACAAGTTTTAGATTTAGTACATATAGATATGTATGGAGCGCGCACTGCTATCGCGCACGCAGCGAGTATTACTGTAGAAGATCCTAGGACTTTACGTGTAGCGCCTTGGGATAAAAGTGTTTTTGGTCAAATGGAGAAAGCGATAAATGATGCAGATCTAGGATTATCTGTTTCAACGGATGATCAAGGTTTACGTGTTCACTTCCCTGCACTTACTACAGAGACACGTGAGAAAATGGTGAAGCTTTTAAAAGATAGATTAGAAGATGCTCGTATAAAAGTACGTTCTGTTCGTGAAGAAACAAATAAAGATATAGACGCTCGTGCAAAGGAGGGGGAATATGGAGAAGATGAACAACATAAATACAGAGATGATTGTCAGAAGATGGTAGATAATGCAAATGCATCCCTAGAAGCTCTTTTTGAAAAGAAGCAAAAAGAAGTAATGGGAGAATAAAACAAAAAGCCCCGAATTACGGGGCTTTTGATTGAGCACGACTTCTGTGCCGTCGAGCTCTTTGAAGCATCTCGTCACTTCTTCGTCGAAATCATCCGGGATATTGAATGCGAACCCGACCACGTACAGATTATCCTTGTGATCGCATATCAGCTTTCTGCCGATTAGAATTGTTGTGACCGGAAGATAGCTGATGCATTCGTGTACCTTTTCCTTAGAAATTCTACTGGGCGATTTTTCAGAGATCACGAAGATGTCTTTTCCGTTGCCTTGGAAAAATTTACAGGTCATCGTGTCTATGGTTTTTTGTGCTCTTAGAATCGTTAGATTCTTAGTGTCTTGAGCTTGCACTATGGACGGTGTGATGAGTAATGCAAAGTACAGAAATATCCTAAGCATGGGTTGCTCCTTTATGGGAATATTTTAGATAGTACTCTACACCATTATCTCGTATGTTACAATTGTCATTAATGTCAGTATTTTCAATCTTCTTATTTTTAATAATTTTATTAGTTTTAGTTTTTGTTCACGAATTCGGACACTTCATAGTGGCGAAGTGGACAAATATGAGAGTAGATGAATTTGCTTTTGGATTTCCTCCAAAATTATTTTCTAAAAAAGTAGGAGAAACTACTTATACAATAAATTCTTTACCACTTGGAGGATTCGTTTCTATATGGGGAGAGAATGGTGAACCAAATGACGAGGCGATTAAACATCCGAGAGCATTCGGGAATCGTCCGTGGTGGGCACAGCTAGCAGTTTTATTTGCGGGAGTGACTATGAATATGGTGTTAGCTCTTTTTATTTTTATCGGTATTTCTTATGGAACAGTACATATAAGTACAAGTGATGAAATATATGGATCACGTGTGAAAAATCCCGTACTAGTCGTCGTCGATTCTATAAAAGAAAGTCCTGCGTATAAAGCGGGTATCGTTCCAGGTACTATTATCATGAAAGTAACAGCAGGTGGTGTTCAAGCAAATTTGACCACAGCTACATCACTTGTTTCTTTTATTGGTAGTCATCCAAATGATGCATTTAATATTACATACAAGAAGACAAATGGAGTAGTCGCTGATACTTCGGTGGCTTCAGTCTACGGAATTGTTCCAGATAAAAAGGCTATAGGCATTTCAGTCGACAGTGTAGGCACAATTAAGACGAGTATGTTGGAAGCTATAAAAATTGGAAGTAGACAAACCTATGACATGACAGAAACTACATTAAGTGGTCTATGGTCTTTAGTTACATCACTTGGTAAGGGGCAGAATGTGCTGTCTTCTCTCTCTGGTCCTATAGGAATAGCAAAGATAGTTGGGGAGACTAGCAGTACAGGGATATCTTCCATATTAACTTTGGTCGCTGTGCTTTCTATTAACTTAGCAATATTTAATATATTGCCACTTCCAGCACTTGATGGAGGAAGAATAGTAGTAGTTTGTGTAGAGACTGTCATAAGAAGAAAAGTTCCACATAAATATTATTCATGGGTAAACGTAATGGGATTTCTAGCTTTGATGATTCTTCTTGTCATAGTGACTATTCATGATGTTAGGGGTTAGTTTTATATTTAGTATATAATTTAGTACACTAAGATACATGAGACAATCACAATTATTCACAAAGACAAGGAAGGAGGCACCGGCAGATGAGACATCAAAGAACGCGCAGTTACTTCTTCGTGCTGGGTATATTCATAAAGAGTTAGCTGGTGTTTATACTTTTTTGCCACTTGGAATTAAAGTTTTAAACAATATTATTCAAGTTATAAGAGAAGAGATGAACGAAATAGGGGGTCAAGAAGTATCTTTAACTGCACTTCAAGATAAAAATCTTTGGGAGACTACAGATAGATGGGATGATAAAAAAGTTGATGTTTGGTTTAAAACAGAACTTAAAAATGGAGGAGAATTAGGGCTTGGTTTTACGCATGAAGAGCCGATGACTCGTATGATGGCGCAGTTTGTTCGAAGTTTTAGAGATTTACCACAGTATGTTTATCAGTTTCAAACAAAGTTTAGAAATGAAACACGAGCAAAGTCTGGAATCATGCGTACTCGTGAATTTATTATGAAAGATTTATATTCTTTCTGTAAGACAAAAGAAGATCAAGAAAAATATTATGAGATAGCAAAAGAAGCTTACATAAAAATCTTTAAACGTTTAGGTCTTGGAGAAAATACTTATTATACATTTGCTTCAGGTGGAGTATTTTCAAAATATTCTGGAGAATTTCAAACACTCTGTGAGGCAGGTGAAGATGAAATTTATATTCATGATGGAAAGAAGATAGCAGTGAACAAAGAAGTGATGACAGATGAAGTACTTTTAGATTTAGGTGTTAAAAGAGAAGATCTTCGCGTTGCAAAAGCTAGTGAAGTAGGAAATATTTTTAATCTTGGAACAAGATTTTCTGATGCTCTTGGTTTATCTTATACAGATGAAAGTGGGGAGAAGAAATCTGTATGGATGGGAAGTTATGGACTTGGACCTGCAAGAATCATGGGTGTAATTACAGAAGTATTATCTGATGACAAAGGAATAATTTGGCCTGAATCTATCGCGCCATTTTCACTACACTTAATTTCACTTTCAAAAGATAAGTCTGGAGATTCATATGAAAAAGCTGAAGAATTGTATAAGAAGTTAAAAGATTCTCATGTGGAAGTATTATTTGATGATAGAGAAGAATCAGCTGGAGCAAAATTTGCTGACAGTGATTTACTTGGTATTCCTATGCGTGTAGTTATAAGTGATAAATCATTAATCGCAGGTGGAGTGGAAATAAAAGAAAGAAAAAGTGATAAAAGTGAAATCATAAGTATTGAACAGTTACTCACAATGTATACGAAGAATTGCTAGATTTGCTTTTGTTTATCATTTTGTTATAAGCTACGAGAAGTTCGTTCACGGAGATAAGTTCATGGCTAAGAAAGTGATCAGTGTTGCTAGAACACCACATGTAGGAGATGTGGTGGGATGCGTAAATGGGTCTCTGTCACAGTTTGTGGTGGTGGGGACAGAGTTCAACAAGGGAGTTCTCAAGAAGGTAATGCTTCGTCCATTCGATTCCTTAACCGGCAAGGCGATTCCTTACAAGAGAAGTTTCTGGTACGAAGGGACGTATTTCCGTAGCCAGTTTTTCTGGAGTGGCGGATTCTTGCCAGCCAAAACAATGAAGAGGAATTTGGTGGCGATCCGAGCCGGCAATAAACAACAGTGAAGAAGTGAGCAATGGAAATGAGCGCGGACCAATGTAAAAGAGGTTCGCGCGTTTTTTTATCACACAAAAGCTATATTTTGTAAAGGATACGGGTACAATTCTTTGTGGTAGAATACTCCCATGTTAAAGCGTTTTTACCAACAATTTTCTAATGATATTGGTATAGATTTAGGTACTGCAAATACTCTCGTTTATCTTCGTGGTCGTGGAATAGTTATAAATGAACCATCTGTTGTTGCGTTGAATACAAAAACATCTCGTGTCGTTGCAGTTGGTACCGAAGCAAAAGATATGATGGGACGTACTCCTTCACATATTCGTATTGTACGACCATTAGTTGATGGTGTTATTTCTGATTATGAAGTTACAGAAGAGATGCTTTCTTATTTTATTAATAAGGCGAATGATTCAGTGAAAAAAATATTTCGTCCACGTGTTGTAATAGGGATTCCTGTAGGAATTACAAATGTGGAGATGCGCGCAGTTTATGATGCTGCTAAATCAGCTGGTGCGAGAGAAGTCTACATTGTAGAAGAACCTATGGCTGCAGCGATAGGAGTGCATATGCCCATACATGATCCTGTTGGAAGTATGATAGTAGATATTGGTGGTGGTACTACAGATATCGCAGTGATTGCACTCTCTGGTGTCGTACGTGCTAAGTCACTTAAAGTAGCAGGGGATAAATTAACAGAAGACATCATCAGTTATATGCGTGATGAGTTTAAGATGTTAATTGGAGAAAAAACTGCTGAACATATAAAAATAACTATCGGCTCAGCGTTACCTGATGCTCATGGTGAAGAGTTAAGTGTAAAAGGTCGTGACTTGGTTACCGGTCTTCCTCGTGAGGCGATTATCACAGACGTTGATATTCGTGAAGCTATGTATGCATCAGTTGCCCAACTAGCAGAAGCTATACGTGAAGTATTAGAGACTACACCACCTGAAGTATTATCAGACATTATGCATAAAGGTATGACATTGTCCGGTGGTGGAGCGATGATTCGTAATCTTCCAGCATTACTTGAGATGCAACTTAAAGTACCAGTCACAGTGACAGATGATCCACTCACAGCTGTAGCAAGAGGAACTGGGGTTATACTAGAACATATAGATACATTTAAAGATGTATTAGTACAAAATACTGATGACATATCTTTCAGGTAGAAAAAGAAATCAAAAGAAATATTTATATTACTCAGTAGTTGTTATTTTGTTTTGTTTTATAATTTATTTTTGGCCAGCATTTAGAACTAAAGTTTATTCTTATATAGAAGGTCCTATAGTTTCTTACTTCTCTTCTAAAACATCTTTAGGAAATACTTTCTCTAGCATTCATGCTTATTTTTCTTCCCGTAATACTCTTCTAGAAAAAAATCTTGCATTATCTTTAACTATTGAACGTCTAGAAAATGAATTAGCAGAAAAAAATTCAATAATTAAAGAACAGGATTTAATCAAAAGTAGTGGATCTGCAATCCCAGCATCGACTCTAGTACTTTATCCGGTGGCTCAAGATCTTACTAGGATTTACTCCACAGTAATTCTTTCAAAAGGTTTTAGAGATGGAGTGGTAGAGAATTCTATTATTTATGTTCGTGGACGACAGGCGGTCTGTTCTGTTACAGAAGTGTATGATCGCACATCTTTATGTACTCTTTATTCATCTTCTGGTCAGAAAGTAGAAGGAACAGTTGCGTCTTCGACTACTCTTTATTTAGAAGGAGCAGGTGGGGGATCATTTGTCGCAGAAGTACCGAGAGATACAAATATTTCTGAAGGTAATACTGTTTATCTAAAAAGTAATCAGACTTTTACTTT
The DNA here is from genome assembly GCA_023267475.1 of bacterium. Classification (GTDB taxonomy): domain Bacteria; phylum Patescibacteriota; class Minisyncoccia; order Phycocordibacterales; family UBA5272; genus UBA11704. The sequence goes on from JAHFND010000006.1 coordinate 10,242, forward strand.
AGGTACTGTGACATCAATATTGCGTGACAATCAGATGAGTTCTTGGTATGTATACGTGAAGGGTGCATACAACCCTGTTAGTTCAAATATCTTTTATATGAATCAATAATTATGTCACGACGTAGATTTCTTTTTTTATTTTTGGCGCTCGTAACACTATTTTTTGATGTTATGTTTTCACTTTCACGACTCCCAGTTTTTACACTTATTCTTTGTGGTATAGTAGTCATATATGAAGTTGTTTCACCATACATTTACACGTCGCGCTAGAGAGGCATCTTCTCATGAAATTTTACCCGAAGACGTATTTTTGGATTCTCAAAATCTATCAAAATTAAATATAGACCAGATGGAAGGGCATCTCGAGAGACCGTTAGGGAGGAATGTATTTTACGTATCTCTGTTTTTTGTTTTTATCTTGATAGTTTCTTTTATGGTGCGTTTGTTTAATATGCAGATATTACAATTTCAAACTTACAGAGATAAAGCAGATAAAAATCATCTTAAGACAATCCCACTTTTTGCACTTCGTGGAACTATATCAGATAGAAATGGAAAATTATTAGCTTGGAATAGCTTAGCTACTTCATCAGAAGAAATTCCAAGTCGTGTATACACTGAGTCACCAGGTTTTTCTCATGTGCTTGGTTATGTAAGTTATCCAAAGAAAGATGACACCGGGGTATTTTGGCAAGACGAATATATTGGTAAAGATGGTCTTGAAAAAGAATATCAATCTGTATTACAAGGAGTACAAGGTGAGCGTATCATTGCTATAAATGCTATGCATAAAATAGAAGCAGAAAATGTTATTGCTCCACCAGTGTCTGGAAGAAATTTAGTCACCACTATTGATAAAGATGTACAAGCTAAATTATATGAACGTATAGTAGAGCTTGCTCATAAAGCATCTTTCACAGGTGGAGCAGGAGTCATCATGGATATTCATACAGGTGAGATATTAGCTATTACAAGTTATCCAGAATATGATAATAATTTAATGACTAATGCTTCTACAAAAGAAGAGAAGACTAAAATAGGAAAAGATTTGTTGGATAAGCGTCATATTTTCTTGAATCGTGCAGTAGGAGGATTGTTTACTCCAGGATCAACAGTGAAACCTTTTGTTGCTATCGCAGCCCTCATGGAAAAAGTTATAACTCCAGAGAAAAATATTTATAGTTCTGGACAATTAGTTATAAAGAATAAATATGGTGGTCCAGACACTGTATTTAAGGATTGGAAAGCTCATGGTTATACAGATATGCGAAAAGCGCTTGCTGAATCGTCTGACGAATACTTTTATCAAGTAGGAGGAGGATATCAAGACCAGCCTGGACTTGGAATAGATAGAATAAATAAGTATGCGAATTTATTTGGTTTTGCTACTACTACAGGTATTGATTTACCAGGAGAAGATTATGGTAATGTGCCTTCACAAGAGTGGAAGAAAAAAGTTTTTAAAGAAAATTGGTTATTAGGTGATACATATCACACTTCAATTGGTCAGTATGGATTTCAAATTACTCCTCTTGAATTAGTGCGAGCTGTAGCATCTATTGCAAATGGTGGGTATTTAGTTACTCCACACTTGATAGCTGGTGTTAAGACAGGAAGTGTTCCGCTTAATTTAAAAGAAAATGATTTGAAAGTTATACGTGAAGGAATGCGTAGGGTAGTCACCGATGAAGGAGGCACAGCAAAACCACTTTATATTGAAGGTGTTAAGATTGCAGCGAAATCAGGTACAGCAGAACTTGGTGTTACAAAACAATTAGTGAATTCTTGGATTAGTGGATACTTCCCTTATGATAATCCAAAATATGCTTTTGTGGTGATAATGGAAAAGGGAGATAGACATAATCCATATGGTGCAGTATTTGCAGCTAAAGAGACCATAGAATGGATGAGAGATAATACTGATTATACGAAATAATATAGTATTTTAGTGATTGGACTTAATCACGTTTTAATGCTATTCTGTAGACCAATGGAATACTTAACACTGGAAAAAAAGAAGGAGCTGGAACTAGAACTTAAGACCCTTAAGACTGTACGTCGTAAGGAGATTGCTGATGCTTTAGAGTATGCAAAATCCCTTGGTGATTTGTCAGAAAATGCAGAATATCATCAAGCTCGTGAAGACCAAGCAAACACAGAAGATCGTATCGTTCACCTAGAACAAATCTTAAAGAATGCAGTGATTATGGATAAGCATCACTCAGGAATTGTAGAAGTCGGTACTACAGTAATGGTAATGAAAAAAGGAGAAAAGTCAGAAAGACAGTTTTCTATTGTGGGAAGTGAAGAAGCAGATTCATTAGCTGGAAAGATATCAAATGAATCTCCGCTCGGGAAAGCATTACTTGGAAAGAAAAAAGGAGATCAAGCCACAGTGTCTACTCCAAAAGGGGATGTTGTATATACAATTAAAGAAATAGCATAAAATACAAAGCGCAACCAACGGTTGCGCTTTGTATTTCACTCCATTTACTATAAACTATAGTTTATAAAACTATTTACTACCCATATGGCATTTTTAGAAGAATTGCGAGCAGAACGTTTAAAGAAATTAGATAACCTAAAGGCTTCAGGAGTTGATGTATATCCTAGTATTTCTCGTCGTACACACGAATTATCAGAAGTAGTACGTAATTTTTCAAAATTAGAAAAAGATGAAGTGCAAGTAATAGTCGCAGGTCGTGTAATGTCTTCTCGCGGACAGGGAGCTCTTATTTTTATAGATCTATACGATGGTAGTGCTAAGATTCAAGGTGTCATAAAATTGCCAGAAGCGGAAAAGGCACATACTTTTTATACAAATTATGTAGACACAGGAGACTTCATTGAAGTAACAGGTACATTATTTGTTACAAAGTCAGGACAAGAAAGTGTTTTAGTAAATGATATTTCGATGTTATCGAAAGCCCTTCTTCCACTTCCTGATAAATATCACGGACTTCAAGATGAAGAACTTCGCATGCGTGAAAGATATTTAGATATTCTGACTAATCCAGAATTGCGTGAACTTTTTGAAAAGAAATCTAAGTTTTGGGATGTAGTGCGAGAGTTTTTAAAAGAAAAAAAGTTTTTAGAAGTCGATACTCCTACACTTGAAGTAACTACAGGAGGTGCAGAAGCGCGACCATTTGCTACACATCACAATGATTTTGATTTAGATGTATTCATGCGCATATCTGTAGGAGAACTTTGGCAGAAGCGTTTAATGGCTGCAGGATTTCCACGCACATTTGAAATAGGGCGAGTATATCGTAATGAAGGATCATCTCCAGAACATGTACAAGAGTTTACGAATTGTGAATTTTACATTGCTTACGCTGATTATGAACAAGGAATGGCACTTGTTGAAGAATTGTATAAAAAGATTGCGACTGAAGTATTCGGTACTACTACATTTACTACACGAGGACATACATTTGATTTATCACAGACTTGGAAGAAGATTGATTACGCTGATGAAATTTTCCATCAAACAAAGATTGATATTAAAAAGGCTAGTGATGAAGAAATAAAAAATAAGTTGCAAGAATTAAAAGTAAAATATGATGGTACAAATCGTGAACGTCTAATGGATACGCTTTGGAAGCATTGTCGTAAAAATATTTCTGGTCCTGCATTCTTGATTAATCATCCGACTTTAGTTGCTCCACTCGCGAAGAAAAATAAAGATGGAGAAACTGCTCAGACATTCCAACCAATACTTGCTGGAAGTGAAATCGGGAAGGGGTACAGTGAATTGAATGATCCAATTGACCAAAAATCACGATTCGATAAACAACAAGAATTACTAGCTGGAGGTGATGAAGAAGCTATGATGGCAGATGATAGTTTTATAGAAATGTTAGAGCATGGAATGCCTCCAGTTTGTGGATTTGGATTCGGCGAAAGATTATTTGCATTCCTTTCCGATAAACCAATACGAGAGGTTCACATGTTCCCACTAGTAAAGCCAAAAGAAAGTTAATAGTAAAACATCCGCCTCTTAGAGAGGCGGATGTTCCCAGATAAGGGAAAGAATCAGTAGTATTTTTCGAAGCAGTTATAAATTTTTCTTATCAGCACTTCGTCGCGAACGATGCGTATAACTGAATTGTCGAAGTGGTGCTCTGCGCCAAAGTATTGCTGGCGAAAAGTGATTGCCCTGTGAATGCAACCAGCCTTTCCTGACTGATCACTATCGTGGTGACCTTTTTCTACTAGACATCTGCAGACTATCAGACTGCCAAGACTGATGTTGTATTCGTTTTCATTCAGTCGTACACTCCCTTCATTAGAGAATTCTCCGGGAGAATTTTCCCAGATCTTTACTCTTACTTCAAAGAATGGGAAGCGGCAGTCTCCGTTATTCTTCAGTCGATCAGTCAATTCTTTTCGGGCTGCTTCGTCGAGTTTCTGGAGTGCGATTGCGAGATCTTCGAGTTTTTTCCATCCCGTAGTTCCCTCAGGCCTCAGCATTATTGCATCTGAAGTGTATTCGCACAGTAATGGATAGACCTGCTCTAGGCCGGTCAAAATTACGGAAATCAAATTCTTCTTGAAAACCCGGATATCGAAACTTCCTTGAAAAGTGTCCATGCCTGTCTCTCCTAGTGTGAGGAACTTCTTAGGAGGTAATCTAACACTTTATATATTAAATGTCTAAATTATCTGATTTTATTAAAGATAACTGAGTTTTTTCGCTATCCACAACATTTTTCTAGTTAAAAAGCATTAAAGTGGGATATAATGGTTTGCAGTGGAGGGAAGTGGGAGATTTCCTAAAACATATTAAACATGTTTAATATGTCGTCCACTAAGGAATATGCTAATTGGTACATACACACACGACCTCGATCCAAAAAAAAGACTTACGCTTCCTTCAAAGTGGCGTAATGATTTAGGAAAGAAAGTGGTAGTTACCAACGGGTTAGATAATTCATTGTTCATTTTTTCGGTTAATGAATGGGGGAAGGTAGCAGAAAAGTTATCTACTTCAGGATTTGGAAATAAAGATACTCGTGATTTTAATCGCTTCATGCTCGGAAACGCTTTCGAGACTGATGTAGATAAGTCAGGTCGTATTGTTATACCAGATACTCTAAAAACATTCGCTAAGTTATCAAACAAAATCGTTCTTGCTGGTATGCACTCACGTGTAGAAGTATGGAATGAAGATGCTTGGAAACAATTCACTACAAAGATTAGCGGTGAAGCAGATGTATTAGCTTCAAAATTAAATGAACTTGGAATTATTTAAGTCTAGAAAAACATGTCCCACATACCTGTACTTTTACATGAATCAATAGAAGGTCTAGCAATTAAAAAAGGTGGTATATATGTAGACTGCACGACGAATCGCGCAGGACACAGCATAGAAATCGCAAAATTGTTAGGTAAGAAAGGCAAACTCATTTGTATCGACCTTGATAAAAATGCTTTGTCTGAAGCAAAGAAGAAATTAAGCGAGGTAAAAAATGCACCAGAAGTACATTTTATACATTCAAACTTTCGTCACATACAAGATATCTTAAATAAATTAAAGATTGAAAGAGTGGACGGCATTCTCGCAGACCTAGGAATTTCTTCAGAAGAATTAGATGCTTCAGGTAGAGGGTTTTCATTTAGAACAAATGAAAAGTTAACTATGACATTTGATTCAAATCCAAGTGAAGATGAAACGACTGCATACGACATCTTAAATTCTTGGAGCGAGTCAACCATCGCTGATATCTTGTATGGCTTTGCTGACGAGACATATTCTCGTCGTATAGCTCGCGCTATTATCAATCGTCGTGTTATCAAACCAATTGAGACTACACACGAATTGGTAGATACGATAGCAAATGCAGTTCCTGCAAGTTATCGTCATAGAAAAACACATTTTGCCACAAAAACATTCCAAGCTCTACGCATGGCAGTGAATGATGAATTAGGAAGTATAAACGACTTAGTCTCATCACTACCAAATATTTTAAAAGAAGGTGGACGTGCTTGCATAATTACTTTTCACAGCACAGAAGATCGTACCGTAAAGCAAGGTCTAAGAAATCTTGAAGATGTAATGAAAATTGTTAATAAAAAAGCAATCATCCCGACAGATGAAGAAATAGAAATGAATCCTCGTGCAAGAAGTGCTCAATTAAGAATCGCAGAAAAAATAAATTAATAAATTAAAAATATGAAAAGAAACTACATAAATGGAGCTATATATGAAAAGACTGTACACACTCTTTTGTCTACTCTTGGAATTCTAGCCTTAGCATATTGTATAATTCTTCTTTCTCTTGTCTTTTCTGTGATTGAGCGCAAACAAAATACTTTAGCTTCTCGTGATGCCACATCCGCATTATCATCTCTTGAGGTTAGTTATGCAAACAAGGTGTCTTCTATTACAGATAATGTTTTAGCTGAAGCAGGATATTCACGAGTTGGAAATGCGACTTTTGCAGTACGCAAAGATCAAATTGCAAGTTATACTGTGCTATATGCACGCTAATCTTGAGGACTTTACAACAGAAGAACAACAAATGCGCTCTAATGATAGGGCGCATCTTGTGTTTTTCATTTGGTTTTTTATTGTTGTAATAATAGTCTTAAGAGCTTTGTATATACAAACCATAAAACATCAGTATTATATAAATGAAGCTAATAAGCAGTACGTATCTCTTACTCCTATTAATTTTGACAGAGGAACTATATTTTTTAGTGAATTTAAAAAGAATCCAGTACCAGTAGCGCAGCTTCGTACTACTTATCGTATAGCTATAGATCCAACACAAATAAGTGACCCAGAATCTCTTTACACAAAATTATCTAGTGTAATACAGCTGGATAAGACTATTTTTTTAGAAAAAGCTACCAAGAAAAATGATCCTTATGAAGAAATAGCTAAAGATGTGGATGTGGATAATGTAAACCTTTTAAAATCAAAAAAATTAATCGGTGTAAGTTTTGTTAAAGATAATAAGAGGACATATCCTCAAGGTGTAATAGGTAGTAAAGTGATAGGGTTCGTCGGTAACGATGGTTCTAGAGTGAAGGGTCAGTATGGACTTGAAAGATACTATGATGATGTTTTATCTAGAAATAGTAATGATCAATCCATAAATTTTTTTGCAGAACTTTTTACTGATATAGAAAAAACTATTGTTTCAAATACTGATGAGCAGGAAGGGGATGTTGTACTTACAATAGATGCAGAAGCAGAAAGACAACTTCACAATGTTTTACTTGAAACACGTGCCCAATGGAATTCAGATGTAATAGGAGGGATAATTATGGATCCTCAGACCGGAGCGATAATTGCTATGGATGGTTTACCTTCTTTTGATCCGAATACTTATTCTCAAGTAAAAGATGCTAGTGCTTTCATGAATCAAAATGTCTCTGGTGTTTATGAGATGGGAAGTATTATAAAACCTCTCACAATGGCTTCAGCGATAGATTCAGGAGTTATAAATGAAGCCACCACCACATATGACGATACAGGATTCGTAATGTTAAATGGTTATAAAGTCAGTAACTTCGATGGAAAGCCCCGTGGAAAGAATACGAAGATGCAAGAAATATTAAGTCAATCATTAAATGTTGGTATTGTATTCCTTGTAGATAGACTTGGCACAAAAAGATTTCAAGAATATTTTAAAAAGTTTGGGATAGGGACAGAGACAGGAATTGATCTACCTGGAGAGGCGAGTGGTCTTACAAAAAATCTAGATAGTAAGGTTTTTGTTGATAATGCTACTGCTGGATTCGGTCAAGGAATAGCAGTGACTCCAATTCAAACAGTTAGAGCCTTAGCAGCGCTTGGAAATGGTGGAAGATTAGTAACTCCACATACTGTAGACAGTATTATTTATCAAAATGGTGATACGAAGAAAATAGTAGAAGATGATGGCGATCAAGTAATAAGCAAAGATACAAGTGAAAGAATTACAAGAATGCTCGTGACAGTTGTTGATGATGCGCTATTACATGGTAAAGATAAGATGGATCATTACAGTATCGCAGCAAAGACAGGTACTGCTCAAATGGTGAGTCCAAGTGGTAAGTATTATGAAGATAGGTATCTTCATTCATTCTTTGGATATTTCCCAGCTTATGATCCTAAATATATTATTTTCTTATTCCACACTTATCCAAAAGGTGCACCATATGCTTCTGCGACTTTATCTGATCCATTCTTTAAAATTGTTAAATTCCTTATTTCTTATTACGAAGTTCCACCGGATAGATAAATAAAAACCGGCGACGCTTTCGCGCCGCCGTTGTTTCGCCGTAGTTCACCTACAGCACGTATTGCATGATGTATTGCTCGCCGATTCGGATACGGATACCTCCGATTGTTCCTCTTTCGACGAAGTGGTCCTTGTTGCTTGAATCTGATGCGGGCGCGCTTTCGATGATGAAGAGAACCCCACAGATGTCTTTCGCGAGAATGTGGCAGTTTGCCATCACGAGTTCATCTCTCATGTTCACCACCAGCTTCTGGCCTTTCTTTTCGTCGTACAATTGCATCGTACCGTACCCGTTTACGATGCTCATTGAGGTGATGCTGTACGGTACTCCTACCTTGAATTCCTGGTGGTCCATGGGCTGAAACCCAAGGATGACGAGAAGATTATTCAGCTTCTCTTGTTCTCCTCGCTCAGCCCTTTCCCTCCCATCTATAGCTAAGGAAGCCGCCATGTCCTTCTCCTCTAGAAATTTGTGCACCACTTATGTGATGCTTCAAAGAAAACACTACCACTTTTATATAGACATCGCAATGTATTTTCATCCTTGTCTATATGATATAATTCTTTATATATGAAAAAAATGTCTCACTTTATTATGCATTTACTTAAGAAGCCAGAAGGTAAATTAGTGGCAACTGTAGCAGTAGTTATCGTTATTTTATTTGGGTATTATTTTTATGCAGTGAATACAGGTCAGGTAAAATCACAAGAAGTAGTGGTGTCAGATACAGATCATGTACGTGGTGCACAAGCAGGGACTGTAACATTAGTTGAGTTTGGAGATTTCCAATGTCCAGCGTGTGGAGCATATGAACCATTGGTTAGAAAATTGTTGGCAGATAATCCTACTACTTTAAAAGTAGTATTCAGACATTTTCCATTAACTCAAATCCACCAGAATGCAATGCTTGCAGCTAAAGCATCAGAAGCAGCATCACTTCAGGGTAAA
>JAHFND010000007.1 GCA_023267475.1 bacterium
AAGATGGAGTGCTATTTAATGTGTGGGTAAATGAACATGACGGAGGGCACTTAGCAGGCCTTACTCCACTTCTTGTGATGGATGTGTTTGAACATGCGTTTATGCTTGACTACGGAATTAAACGTGCAGATTATATTTCTGCATTCGTATCATCAATTGATTGGCATGCTGTAGAGGAAAGAATTTAAGTAATTGACAGTACAACAAAGATTATAGTAGTATTTTAATTACGTCGTACAGCGATTAACTTACTGTTCGATGTGCCCGGCGATTCGAAGTAGACTGAACAAAAGTAAGTCGAAAAGATAGACCGTGCTTACCGATAGGTCTTCACATAAGAGGTAAAACTACCTATCTGGCGGACGAATAATGTGAACCTCGCTTGTTCAACTCAACCCCCGGGATCTCAATTCGAGACCCGGGGTGAATTATTTGACATTCTCTCCCTATTTGTTAGAAATAATATATACCGAAACGATAGCTTATCCACCACGTCTGAATATCAGAAATCTGTTACACTGTATATAGTATTTTAATTATTGGAGTATTTTAATTTTGAATTTACCGTCAGCTTAGTACTGATGGCTACAAACTATTCCTATGCCCCCACATTTTAATAATTTCACAACAAAAGCTAAAGAAGTAATTCGTCGCGCACACGAATTAGCTATTGAACGTGGACAGAATCAAGTATCGCCACTACATTTAATGGGAGCGCTTTTAACACAGGAAGAATCTCTCGTTCATGCAATCTTAGAGAAGATGGATATAGATTTGATACATCTTACAGATTCTATTGTGGATGCGATAGAAGTACCGGGAGCATCTCAAACGATGTCTCCATCATATCAAATGTATCTAACACCAGAACTTGCTTCTGCACTTGAAGCATCTCTCAAGATCGCCCAGACTCTGGGGGACGAATTTGTTTCTACAGAACATTTGTTCTTGGCAGTTTTAGATTCACAAGGACAAGCGCGTGAAGTACTAGCTCGTTTCCGAATAGATAGAGATACTGCTTATCATATTTTAGAAGAATTACGTTCACAGAATATTACAGAAGCACAAGGCCCAAAGAAAAATAAAGCACTTGCGAAATATACTCGTAATTTTACTGATCTTGCACGTGCAGATAAATTGGACCCAGTAATTGGTCGCGATACTGAAATTATGCGTCTTATGCAGATTCTTTCTCGTCGTACAAAAAATAATCCGATTCTTATCGGAGAAGCGGGAGTAGGAAAGACAGCAGTAGTAGAAGGACTAGCTATTCGTATGGCGCGAGGTGATGTACCAGAGAGTTTAAAAAATAAAGAATTAGTATCTCTTGATCTAGGAACACTTATTGCTGGAACAAAATTTCGTGGAGAATTCGAAGAGAGATTAAAAGCAATAATGAAAGAAATAGAGCGTTCTTCGGGAGGTATTATTCTATTTATTGATGAAATACACACAATAGTAGGTGCAGGTGCTACAGAAGGGTCAGCTGATGCAGCAAATTTACTTAAACCAGCACTATCTCGTGGAGAATTACGTGCAATCGGCGCGACTACGCTTAAAGAATATCAAAAGTATATTGAGAAAGATCCAGCACTCGCACGACGTTTTCAACCAGTATTTATCGAAGAACCATCTGAGGAAGATGCACTCGCGATATTGCGTGGATTAAAAGAAAAGTATGAATTATTCCATGGAGTACGTATTACTGATAATGCACTTGTGTCCGCAGTAAATCTTTCTACCCGTTATATTACTTCAAGATTTTTGCCAGATAAGGCTATAGATTTGATAGATGAAGCAGGATCATCTCTTCGTATTGCTCTTGAAAATAAACCACCGATACTAGATGAAGCACATCGTAGAATAATGCGTCTTGAAATTGAAAAAGAAGCACTTACAAAAGAACTTGTAACACATGATGACGATACAGCTTCTTCAACAAAGAAAAGAATCTCTGTGATTGAAGAAGAAATTGCAAACGTAAAAGAAAGAACAAGGGAACTTGAACTTAAGTGGAAGAATGAAAAGAAAACTCTAACTGAGATTGGTGAAATTAAAAAATCTCTAGAATCACTTCGCACTGAAGCTGATAACGCAGAACTGCGTGCTGATTTAACACGTGTAGCTGAGATTCGTTATGGACAAATTCCAGATTTAACAAAAGAATTAAATGAAAGACTTGAGAAATTAAAGAAGTTACAGAAAACTCGTCGTATTTTGCGTGAAGAAATCACAGATGAAGATATAGCAGGAGTAGTGGCGAAGTGGACTGGTATTCCAGTTGCGCGAATGCTTGAAGAAGAACAAGAGAAATTATCACGTATGGAAGAAGAATTAGGAAAGCGTGTGATTGCACAACGTGACGCAATAGAAAAAGTATCTGGTGCAGTACGAAGAAGTAGAGCAGGGATAAATGATCCTTCTCGTCCAATTGGTTCATTTATGTTTTTGGGTCCTACAGGTGTTGGTAAGACAGAACTTACAAAAGCATTAGCTGAGTTTATGTTTAATGATGAAAGAGCACTCATCAAAGTAGACATGAGTGAATATATGGAAAAACATTCAACTTCAAAATTGATTGGTTCACCACCAGGATATGTTGGATATGAAGAATCAGGCCATCTCACGGAAGCTGTACGCCATAGACCGTATGCAGTTATATTGTTTGATGAAATAGAAAAAGCTCACCCAGAAGTATTTAATATATTACTTCAAGTATTGGATGAGGGACGTCTTACAGATAGTAAAGGGCGTGTAGTTAATTTCAAGAATACAATTATTGTGATGACTTCAAATATTGGCAGTCAGTATATTCAGAAGATGGAACAAATGGGATTCGTAAATCAAGTTGAAGGAAGTGAGTATGCCCAAGTAAAAGAACGTGTCATGGGAGCATTAAAAGATTTCTTTAAACCAGAGTTCTTAAACAGACTAGATGAAACGATCATATTTGATGTGCTTTCAAAAGAAGAAATAAAACACATTGTTGGTCTTCAGGTAGAATTGTTAGCTAAGCGATTACTAGAAAAAGAAATAGTTCTTGAAGTTACAAAGGAAGCTATTGCACAGATTGCAGATAAGTCCTATGATCCCCACTTTGGTGCGCGTCCAATTAAGAGATACATGCAGACACATATATTGAACAAGATTGCCAATCTGATGTTATCAAAGAAATTCATGAAAGGAGGAATTGCACATGTGTCACTTGATAAAAAGGGAGAGATAGAAGTAGAAGCTAGAAAAGCACCGAAAATTCCAAGTCCGATGACGAAGAGGGAGGTGATGACGAAGAAGTAATATAAAAGCACCCGAGAGGGTGCTTTTATATTTGGTGCGCCGGGCTGGATTTGAACCAGCGAAGCCCGAAGGGCGACAGATTTACAGTCTGTTGTGATTGACCACTCCACCACCGACGCGTGTAGCAAATATCTTAACACAAAAAAGTACTTATGGGAATGGCTTATGTTACACTTTTTTAATGACTAAATCATTAATTCTAGCTGGTGGATGTTTCTGGTGTGTGGAGCATGATATGAAATATGCAGATGGAGTTGTTTCTGTAACATCTGGATATTCTGGTGGAGAAAGTACAAATCCAATATATGAAAATCATACAGGACACAAAGAAGTAATTTTGTGTGAGTATGATGATACAAAGACTTCATATAAAAAATTATTACAATATTTTATCGATCATATTGATCCGACAGATAATGGAGGACAATTTGCAGACAGGGGAAGTAGCTATGAGACGGTTATTTTTTATGAAAATGAAGGTGAGAAAATTATAGCAGAAGGAGTGATAGATGAATTAAATAAAAGTGGTGTTTATGAAAAAGAATCAGTAGTAAAGATTCTACCTCGTAAAGAATTTTATAAAGCAGAAGAATATCATCAGAATTATGCAGAGAAAAATCCTACACATTATGCTATGTATAGAGAAGGAAGTGGACGAGAAGGGTTTATCAATAAAACCTGTGCAATAAGAGAAGAAAAACACATAGAGTGGAGCAAGTAGGGTATACTGGAATTCTATGGATATAGAAAAAAGAAAAGCAGAATTATCAGAAGAAGAGAAAAATGTTCTTTTTAACGGAGGGACAGAAGCTCCATTTTCAGGTGAATTACTTCATGAAAAACGTGAAGGTAGTTTTAAATGTAAAGTTTGTAATACTCCACTTTTTGCATCTAATGCAAAGTTTGATTCTGGAACTGGATGGCCATCATTTGATCAGGCACTGCCAAACGCCGTCGAGTATATAGATGATTCTTCTTTAGGTATGACACGCACGGAAGTCAGATGTGCTACATGTCATTCACATCTAGGCCATGTATTTCCAGATGGGCCAACAGACACAGGAAAACGTTATTGTATGAATTCAGTATGTTTAGAGTTTGAAGAGAAGAAATAATAAAATTGTATGAGTACTATTTTTTCTAAAATTATTTCTGAGGAGATTAAAGGCTATAAAATATATGAAGATGAGTTTATTTGTGCTTTTCTTGATGTAAATCCTATGCAAAGGGGACACACTCTTGTAGTGCCTAAAGTAGAAGTGGAAGATGTATTTGATTTAGATGAGGAGACATATTTAAATCTTATGACTGCAGTGCGCGACATTTCTAAGATGTTAAAGAATAAATTAAATTCAAAAAAGGTAGGAGTAATAGTTGACGGATATCTTGTTCCACATGCACACGTTCACCTTATACCTACCAATGGTCCACATGAGATAGGGGAAAATCTTCAAAAGCCAGTAACAGAGGAAGAATTGTTAGAAGTACAAAAGCTACTTATTTCATAAGTTATGTCATTTAGAGATAGTGTTTACAAAGTCGTAAGTGGTATTCCAGAGGGGAAAGTTCTTACTTATAAAGAAGTAGCAGAAAAGGCAGGTAGTCCTAAAGCTTATAGAGCGGTTGGGAATATTTTAAATAAAAATTATAACCCTAGTGTTCCTTGTCATAGAGTGATAAGGAGTGATGGCAAAATAGGTGGTTATAACAGAGGAGAAGAGAATAAGGTTGCAATTCTAAGAAAAGAAAATGCTATTATATAGATATGAATTACATTCTTGTAAGAACAATTGCAATATTGGTAGCTAGTTATATCACACACGTAGGTGTGCCGATTTCACTTAATATAAATACAGCACTCGTCGCGCTTTCTGTAGCTTTTGTTCTGGCGATTATAAATCATACGATAAAGCCGATAATAGATGCTATGGCATTTCCGATAACTGTGATGACACTAGGAGCATTTTCTTTTATCATAAACGGAGCGATGATTGTACTAGCTAGTTATATAGTAAGCGGGTTTATTATCCCATCTTATATGATGGCTATTTATTTTTCTATAGTTCTAACTGGTGTGAATTGGTTACTCCACGCTTTTGAATAGTTATTAAGAAGTTTTTATTTCTTCGTTTTCCTCTGTCATCTCTTCAACATCTTTTTGTATTTCTTCAATATCCTCCTGTATTTCTTCGTGTGCTTCCTGGATATCCTCCACATCTTCCGCGATTTCTTCTACATCTTCAGCAATATCCTCCACATCTTCTGCGATCTCATCGATGTTTTGTTCTACATTTGCAATAGCACGTGCCTGGTAATTCACACTTAGTTGTATGAATATTGAAAGATATATTGCTTCAAGGGAAAGTATAGTTGTCAGAACTAGAAGGACTAATTCTAATCTGATACCAAAAAACACTAAAGAAAAAGAAGCAATAAATATTATAGTGTGAATTATGATAGACCATACAGATCCAACCGCACGAGTAATAGAAATGGCGATATTTTCTAGGTCATTTAGTGGCGTTTTTGACATGTTTTTACTATATCATATTAGTGGTAGAATAGGGGTATGGGAACAACAATTATAATAATGATAGGAATAATATTCTTATTCGTTATCGTGGGTCTTGGGTTTTTCTTTTACTCACTTATAAATTCTAAAAATAATAATATGAATGGAGAAGCAAAGACAAAAGCGTTAGATATCTTCGTGTATCTGGGAATAGGTATATCTTTAGTGGTGAGTGTTACAAATATTTTACAAATAATATTTACTGCAATAGATAGAAAGTTTCCTGATGTTTTAAATATGGCCTATGTAGATACTTATAGTAGTGATGTGCGTTTAGCTATCGCCTCACTTGTAGTAATGTATCCAATCTATCTTGGTTTATCTTGGTATACAGCTAAAGATATTTCAAAGTTTTTGTATAAAAGAGATCTAACAATTCGTAAGATTGTTATTTATACGACTTTGTTTATAACAGCTTGTACATTAATAGGTACACTTGTTTCTGTTATATACACGTATTTGGGTGGTGAACTTACTACAAGATTTATATTGAAAGCTATATCAGTGTTTGTAGTAGCTTTGCTTGTTTGTGGATATTATCTTTATTCTGTTCGCCGCGATTATACACAAAAGAGTTCTGTACCTGTTATATCTAGTATTGTTGTGTCTATTCTTGTGATAGCTTCTATTATGTGGAGTGTATCTGTTATTGGAACACCAGCTGAGATGCGTGCAAAGAGAATAGATAGTGAAAGATTATCTGCACTTTCATCACTTCAGCAACAGGTATTCAATTACTTCCAGACTACTGACACATTACCTAATAAGCTATCTGATCTTAATAATGCTTTCCAAGGTTATTCTGTACCAGTAGATCCTGTGACAGGAGAGAGTTATGTGTATAGAATTGTTCAACTACCTGTTGTAAAAATAAATTATACGACTACAAAGAAGGAATTGATAACTCCAGCTATATTTGAAATCTGTTCTAACTTTGATATTGCACGTGATGTAAATCAAAATGGTCAGACTAAGGTATCTGTTCCATCAATACCAGCTTCTACAGATAGTACTTACTCAGTGTCTAATTATTACTATGATGGTGATCAGTCACCATTTTGGAATCATGGAATAGGTGAGACATGTTTTAAGAGAGTTATATCTTCAGACATGTACTATAACAAGTAGTAAGTAAGTTAAATTACAAAGAGCGACCACGAAGTGGTCGCTCTTTGTTTGTTATATCTTTTTTGTTAGTATAGAAGGATACTATGAAACTTTACGATTATAAAAAGTTCGACGCGTATTGGCAAGAAAAGTGGAAAGAGAATAAAATCTACGAGACGCCAAAACTTCCTCATAATAAAAAGATATATGTGCTTGATATGTTTCCATATCCATCAGGCGAAGGATTACACGTAGGTCATCCAAAGGGTTATATCGCTACAGATATATATTCTCGTTTTAAAAGAATGAATGGATTTGATGTATTACATCCAATGGGGTGGGATGCTTTTGGTCTTCCTGCAGAACAGTTTGCTATCAAAAATAAGATGCATCCGCGCATGTCTGTAGAGCAAAATATTTCTAATTTTAAAAAGCAATTATCTCACTTAGGACTTGATTATGATTGGTCACGCGAAATAAACACTACTGATCCAAAGTTTTATAAATGGACTCAGTGGATATTCACAAAACTTTATGAGAAAGGTTTGGCTTACGAAAGTAATGCACCAATAAACTGGTGTCCTACTTGTAAGACTGGTCTTGCAAATGAAGACGTTAATGCTGATGGTACTTGTGAGAGATGTGATACAAAAGTAGAGAAGAAACCTATTCGTCAGTGGGTTCTTAAGATTACTGATTATGCAGATAGAATGCTTAAAGATTTAGATTTATTACAGTGGCCAGAAGGTGTGAAGCTTGCCCAGAAGAATTGGATTGGGAGAAGTGAAGGGGCAGAATTTGATTTTAAACTTACAGATGTAAAGGATCATACAGATGGACAAATGTCTGTAAAGATATTCACTACACGCGCAGATACATTATATGGTGCGACATTCGTAGCTATTTCTGCTGAAACTGCAAAAATATGGTTCGATGCTGGATGGGAAACAATAGACGGTGTAAAAGAATATGTTTTAAATACACTTGAAGAACAAAAGAAAGAAAATGATTATTCTGTCGTTCCTGAAAAGACAGGTGTGTATAGTGGTATAAATGCGATTAATCCTGCAACTGGTGAAAAGATTCCTGTGTGGGTAGCAAATTATGTATTGGGTGGTGTTGGAACAGGTGCAATCATGGCAGTGCCTGCTCACGACGAACGTGATCTTGAATTCGCAAAAAAATATAATTTACCTATAAAAGAAATTGATCTGGATAAGACAATCGATGAGATGGTAAAGAAATTTAATGGTAAGAAAGTGGTCCGTTATAAGATGGAGGATTGGGTGTTTGCTCGTCAGAGATATTGGGGAGAGCCATTTCCAGTTGTGCGTGATAAAACCGGAAAAGTATATATGGTGGACGAAAGTGAACTGCCAGTACTTCTTCCAGAAGTAGAAAGTTATGAACCAACAGGAACTGGAGAGTCACCACTTGCAGCAATAACAGAATGGGTAAATGTAAAAGGTTACATCACAGAGAAAGGAACGTTTAAACAGTCTAGTGATGGAGAAATATTTACTCGTGAGACAAATACTATGCCACAATGGGCTGGTTCTTCTTGGTATTATTTAAGATTTTTGGATCCAGATAACGATAAAGCATTAGTAAGTCCTGAAATAGAAAAAGTATGGCAACCAGTGGACGTGTACGTAGGAGGAGATCATGCTACACGACATTTAATATATGCGCGATTTTGGCATAAATTCTTATATGATATCGGAGCTGTTTCTACAGTCGAGCCATTTTCTCGTCTTGAGTTCTTAGGATTCATTCTTGCAGAAGATGGTCGCAAAATGAGTAAGAGATGGGGGAATATTATTAATCCAGATGATGTGGTAAATGAATATGGAGCGGATACTCTTCGTGTTTATGAGATGTTTATGGCGCCATTTGATCAGACGGCCGCGTGGAGCACCACAAGTATAAAGGGTTCTGATAAATTTTTAGACAGAGTTTATAATCTAAGAAATAAAATAGGAAGTACAAGTACTGTATTAAATGATGTTCACAAGACAATAAAGAAAGTCACTGAGGATATTGAGAAATTTAAGTTTAATACAGCAATATCAGCGATGATGATATTGGTAAATAAGATGGAAGAAGAATCTTTCACAAAGGAAGATTATTCTTTATTAATCATGATATTAGCACCTTTCGCACCACACATATCAGAACAATTATGGAATGAATTAGGAAATACTACTTCGGTCCATAAAACTGATTGGCCTAAGTACGATGAATCAAAATTGGTAGAAGAAAATGCTACAATTTCTATCCAAATAAACGGAAAGTTAAGAGGTACTTTTGTGGTTCCATTTAATAGTGAAGATATAGTGGTATCAGAAGAAGTAAAAAAGACAGAAGGGTACAAAAAATATGTAGGTGAACAGGAGCCAAAGAAGGTTATTATCGTTAAGAATCGTATAATAAATATCGTGATTTGACGTTTTTGGCAAGTTGTAGTAGAATGATGAGATAACTTAATAACAATATGTCAGGAATTACCTTCAAACCAAAAGCCGTTTCTAAGAAACTTTTGACCACACTCAACCCACGAACTCGCGAAATCGTGGTCAATCGTTATGGTCTAGAAAAGGAAGGCAGAATGACGCTTGAAGCTATAGGAAAGACATATGATATTACTCGTGAACGTGTTCGTCAGATTGAAAATTTTGCGCTTTCTACAATAAAGAAATCAAAAGAATTTAAGGAACATGCTTTTGTTTTTGATGAATTAAAGAAGATTATAAAAGAATTAGGAGCTGTTGTTTCAGAAGATCACTTGATGCGCTATATTTCAAAGGATCCAATTATTCAGAATCATATAAATCTATATCTTGCACTCGGTGAAGATTTTAAGAAACATAAGGAAGATGATAATTACAAGACACATTTTGCGACTGACGATAAAACAGCTGCACACGTTCGTGAAGCTTTGGGTAAACTTTACTCATCTATTGATGAGGAAGATCTAATTACGGAAGAAGAAATATTTAATAGATTTGTTAATCATCTATCTGATCTAGTTGGAGAATATAAGAGTAATAAAGAAATTATTTACAGATATTTAGCACTATCAAAGGTGATAGGTAAGAATCAACTTTCAGAATGGGGTCGTACATCATCTCCTCATGTTAAGGCTCGTGGCATTAAAGATTATGCATACTTAATTATGCGTCGCAAAGGATCTCCAATGCACTTTAAAGAAGTGGCACTTGAAATAAATAAGACTTTTGGAAAGAAGGCACACGTCGCAACATGTCACAATGAACTTATAAAAGATTCTCGTTTCGTATTAGTTGGACGTGGAATGTATGGTCTTAAGGATTGGGGTCACACAGGTGGAGTAGTTCGTGATGTTATTACAGAAGTATTAAAGGAAGCAGGACGTCCATTGCCGAAAGACGAGATTATAAAAAGAGTCTTGGCTAAGCGTATTGTTAAACCAAATACAGTACTTGTAAATCTACAGAATGCTAAATTCTTTAGAAAGGTAGCAGGTGAATACACACTAGCTTAAAGCTTGTAGGTTAAAGAAAAACACGAGACTTTAGGTCTCGTGTTTTTCACTAGTCACTAATTAGATATTACTGATATACTACAGTTTATATGCAGTTTCTTATAGATGTGGCTCTAATCAGCGTCTACTTGTGTGGATTTTTACTTTTGTGCGCTTGGACTTGGAGATTCTGGGTTTTCTACATAAACCAGAAATATATAAATGGAATAAAGTGGGCGTTGCTTGAAATTAAACTTCCTAGAGAGATAATGAAGTCCCCGCTTGCGACTGAGACAGCGATTGCATCCTTGCTTCAAGGTGGAGGAATTGGTAATTGGCGAGCTAAGTTTTGGTTGGGGAATTTACCCATATATGGGTCTCTTGAAATAGCCTCCATTGAAGGAGTTATACATTTTTATGTTCGTGTTCAAAGAAAATTTATTCCTCTTGTTGAGTCTAATTTTTATGCACAGTATCCAGGTATTGAAATAACAGAGGCAGATGATTATACAAAAAGAATTCGTTATGATCATCTTAAAAAAGATAAGACTTCTATATGGGGAATAACTTATAAGTTAGGAGGAAAATGGACGCCTACTGATCAAAAGACAGGAAAACCTTATAAAGATAAAAAGGGTGATAGTTATAAAATGCCTGCTGATTTTCTTCCAATTAAGACATATGTAGATTATGGTTTAGAGAAAGATCCAAAAGAGGAATTTAAAATAGACCCTATAACACTATTACTTGAGTCTATGGGGCGAGTTGGAAAAGGTGAACATGTTTGGTATCAGATAATGGTACAGGATGAAGGGGCATTTAATGGAAAGAAGTTTCCAAAATTATATGTAAATGAAGCTTCACCTTCACATGAAAGTTATAATCTTTCCGAGATGGCTGATGCTCGTAAGAAGCAGATTCGTAATTATAAAAAAATAAAAGCGGGAGATATAGCTTATGATCAACAAGGAAATCCTGTTCAGAGAACAGTTGTAAAAGATGGTAAAGCAGAACTCCAGCCTGTAACTTATGGAGAAGACAGAGAATTGCAAAAGAAAGAAGCAGAATTAATTGTAGAAGAAAAAGATGAGATAGAAGCAATAAATAACAAGACAGCAAAACCGCTTGCTTGTGTGACTATGCGTATACTTTATTTATCAGACAGTAAAGTGGCTAAATTTAATGCAGATTATATTCAAGATACTTTGAGTTTCGTAAAGCCTTTTGCAGGTGCGAATTCTTTTGTCCCTAGACCTACAGATCCTTATGATTATCCGTGGCAGAATTTAAATAAAGTTAGAAGTAATTGGCGCGCAGAAGAACTATTCCAGAATTATGTAGAACGTGAAGGTTTTACTCCACATTCTGTCATTGAACATTCTGATAGTTCGATGTCTATGGAAGCATGGCTTGATAGAGTGCTGGTAGGTTCAAGTATGAAGACAAGGAAGTTTTTTGAAATGCTTTATACAATTGTCTTTCATCCGTTTAGTCACCCAAAACCAGCCGATGTATTTGTTTTAAATACAGAAGAGATAGCGACACTTTGGCATTTGCCAGGAACTGTAGCTTCTACTCCAACACTTCCTCGTATTGATAGTACAAAGGGTGTGCCACCAGTTAATCTTCCACGATAATGTATCCGATATCAATTAATTCCGTAGTGCGATTAGTATTTATTTCTATTCTTGTAGTTATTTTTTCTCTAGGATTTTATTTTACACGTACAGCACCTAGAGATTTTCCAGTAGGTAAGCATTTTATAGTTCAAGAAGGAGAAAGTCTCCGTAGTATAAGTAAAAGACTAGAACAAGAACATTATGTTTATTCTGCTCTACTTTTTAGAGCATGGATATCATTTTTAGGAAACGATAGACAAGTACAATTAGGTGAGTATGTTTTCAATGAAAGACATGTTCTTGGTTTTATGGTTAAAAGATTTGTGTCCGTTGGCCCTGATATTCCACTCATTAGTGTTACTGTCCCAGAAGGAAGTACGACTTATGAAATAGCTGTACTTATGCGTAAGGTATTGCCAAACTTCTCTATTGATATTTTTGGAGAAAAAGTCTTTGTTAAGAAAGCAGACGGAAAACTCTTTCCTTCAACATACTATTTGTTACCATCTGCTACAGAAGATAAGATTATAGATACAATGACAAAACAGTTTGATAAAAAATATAATGAAGAATTTAAAGATGTAGAGATAGAAGCACCACTTAAATCAAAAGAAGACGTAATAATATTAGCTTCGATTTTAGAAGGAGAAGCAAAATCAAGATATGATATGCAAATTGTTTCAGGAATTTTACAAAAAAGAATGAATATAGGGTTACCACTTCAGGTGGATGTAGCCAAGGAAACTTATAAGATGAAGGGTTTACCTTCTCAACCAATAAACAATCCAGGAATTAACGCATTGTTTGCAGCTCTTAGCCCTATAAGTACACCATATTTATATTATATAACTGGTAAAGATGGTACAATGCATTACGCAAAAACATTCGATGAACATAAGAAGAATATACAAAAATACTTAAGATAATTACAAATACAGAATATGAAAATCCACAATCTTGCATTCATAGATACAGAAACTACAGGCACGAATCCAAATAAACATGAAATAATAGAACTCGCTGTGATTATCGCAAGACAAGTACAGAGAGAAGGCAAAGGTCCTTCACTCGAGATAATTGAAGAATGTGAATGGAAAATAAAGCCAGAACATCTAGAATTAGCTGATGAAGAAGCTCTTCGAGTGAACGGATATAATGAAGTGGATTGGATGTTTGCAGTAGATAGAAAGAAAGCTATGGAAGAATTTGCAAAGAAAACTCAGAGTTGTACTTTTGTATCACATAATCTTGTATTTGATTATGCTTTTGTCACTAAAGCTTTTGAAGAGACTGGGGTAGAGAATAAGATGCACTTTGCTAAATTAGACACCATATCAATTGCATTTGCTCGTCTTTATGATGCACCTTCTGCAGAAAGATTTTCTTTGCGTGCACTCTGTGAATTATTGAAAGTGGAAAACAGTAAAGCTCACACGGCGCTTGCGGATACTAAGGCACTTGTTGCTGTATATAAAAAACTAATGGGTATCTAATAAAAAATAATACTTCATCTACTGTGTTATGGAGCCTCTAGTTTTCAGTCAATGTAGGATTACTACATTTCCTTCTAACTTTTCTCCATTCCTTGTATCTAAAGCATTATTTATTATTAGAGTTATCTGAAGCAATTTTACAAACTAAACAAACATGATAGAGTAATCGAATGAATAAGAAAGTATTCGTCGGTATGTCGGGTGGAGTAGACTCATCTGTAACAGCAGCACTTTTAAAAGAACAAGGGTATGATGTAACAGGTGTATTTATAAAAGTTTGGCAGCCAGATTTTTTAGAATGTACATGGAAGGAAGACAGATTAGATGCTATGCGAGTGGCATCGGTTTTAGATATTCCATTTTTAACTCTAGATCTTGAGAAAGAATATAAAGAAGGAGTGATTGATTACATGATAGATGAATATAGAAAAGGTAGAACTCCTAATCCTGATGTAATGTGTAATCGCGAAGTGAAGTTTGGCGCGTTTTTAGAATGGGCACGTAATGAAGGGGCAGATTTTGTCGCTACAGGACATTATGCGCAGACAGACGGGAAGTCTTTGATTGTAAGTAAAGATAAGAACAAAGACCAGACATATTTTTTGTGGACTTTGGATAGTGAAAAATTAAAATATATTCTATTTCCAGTCGGCGGTATAAATAAAGATGAGGTAAGAGTACTTGCTAAAAAGTACAATTTGCCAAACTCTTCAAAGAAAGACAGTCAAGGTCTTTGTTTTGTAGGTACTATAGATATAAAAACTCTTCTTAAAAATTATATAGAAGAAATGAAAGGTGATGTAGAAAATGAGGAAGGGGAAGTAATAGGATTCCATGATGGAGTTACATTTTTTACAATTGGTGAAAGACATGGTTTTACTATCACTAAAAAAAGTAATGAAGATAAACCATATTTTGTTATTAGAAAAAAGATAAAGGGAAATGTATTGGTAGTTTCGCATACTCCACCACATGAGAATAAGGGAGACATAATTTCACTAGAAAAAGTAAACTGGACCAAAGATTTAAAGGCAGGGGGAGTATATGAAGCACGTGCCAGATATAGAGCTCCACTCGCAAAGGTAGAAATAGTGGATAAAGAGAGTATAAAAGTTTTGAGTGGAGATATTACAAATACTTCTGGTCAGTCAGTCGTACTTTATGATGGAGATGTTTGTATAGGTGGTGGAATTATTGTTTAAAAGTTTATATAACTTAGCACTACATAAGTAAGTAATGAACCAAAGACAGTCATCCCAACTGTTATCCAAGAACTACGTTTACTATGAGCTTCAGGTAATATGTCTGATGATCCTATGTATAACAAAAATCCAGCAAATATTCCTAAATATATAAGAGAATAAAATGGTGGTAGAGTAAATAATAAAGTAGACAATGCGCCAAGTACTGGAGCGAAAGCATCAAGCGCTAAAAACCCAAGAGCTTTTAATCTTGAATTATTGTGAGAGACCATTAGTGAGACTGTATTTATCCCATCAGAAAAGTCATGTGCAAGAACTGCAAGAGCTATAGCAATACCAGTACCTTCTGATATCTGGAATGCAAGTCCGATACCTACTCCGTCTAAGAAAGAGTGTCCAATTAATGCTAAAGCTTGCCCCATGCCGATAGTTGGGTGTTTATGAGATCCATATTCTTCTTCGTGCGTATGATGTATTAGTATATATTTTTCAATTATGTGAAATAAAAGGAATCCAACTACAAGGGGTATAAAAGCTTGATGAATATCTATATAGAGCTTATCTGCTAGATTTATTATTTCTGGGAGAATATCAAATGATACAACAGATAAAATAACCCCAGCAGTAAACCCAAGTAGGAGATGTATCTTAGTGTGTAGACGAAGCGCTATCATCCCACCTATAAAAGTGGCAAGACAAGTAAGTATAATGAAAGTAATAAATGGAGGAAGTGCGAATATTGATATCATTCTATACATTCTAACAAAATGCAAGTTATTTGCAACAGAGTATGCATGTGTTAATATGTTTATATATGGCAATTTACACTAGAGAAGATTTAATTTTGATGATAAAAGAAGCAGGACTTCGTGTCACAGAGCATAGATTAGCGGTGCTTTCTTATTTGTCGAAAGTGAAACAGCCGATAACAGTGTATGAACTTGTCGATGCACTTAGAAAAAAAGATAATATAGATCAAGCGACTGTATATCGCAATCTAAGTTCATTACATGAAGCTAGGTTACTTAGAAGGCTAGATTTTAATCATGGACATGCTCATTACGAATTAGAGACAGGAAGGGCGTCGCATCAACTTGTATGTAGTAATTGTGAAGTCGTAGAAAAGATTGAAGGAGTAGGAGTGGATGATATAGTAAAAAAGATGCTTAAGAAAAGTAAGAAATTTAAGTCTATAAATACACATTCTATAGAAGTTTATGGTTTGTGTAAGGCTTGTACATAGATTTTGGTATAATCTAATTATGTTAAAAATAAAAAATAAAGCGCCGAGTTTTAAACTTCCTGATCAAGATGGCAATATTCATAATTTGAAAGATTATTTAGGTAAAAAAGTATTGTTATATTTTTATCCAAAAGAT
Organism: bacterium; assembly: GCA_023267475.1. Classification (GTDB taxonomy): domain Bacteria; phylum Patescibacteriota; class Minisyncoccia; order Phycocordibacterales; family UBA5272; genus UBA11704. Next base: position 16,172 of record JAHFND010000007.1, read on the forward strand.
GATACTCCAGGATGTACAACTGAAGCATGTAATTTTCGTGATGGATATAAGGATTTTAAGAAGTTAGGTTTAGTTATTTTAGGAGTGAGCGCGGATTCTGTAAAAAGTCATAAAAAGTTTGCAGAGAAATTTAAGCTTCCATTTCCACTTTTATCTGATGAGGATAAGTCTGTTTGTGAAAAATATGGTGTTTGGCAAAAGAAAAAATTTATGGGGCGTGAATATATGGGAATAGTGCGTAGTAGTTTTTTGATAGATGAAGAAGGTAAAATCGAAAAAATATACGAAGAAGTAAAAGCAGGAGACCACGCAGAAGAGGTTAAATCTGATTTGTAATTATAAAAATAAAAAAGGGGCGCAATTGCGCCCCTTCATTGGAATCCAGCTTTACGCTGGAATTTTCGCTATTTCCTGCCTGCGAAGTATCGTATCTTTCATCGAGGTTGGAATACCTCCTGCATCCATTTCCATCAACGCCTTTGCATACCAGCCCTTGAAACTGGCGACGTTATCAGGCAAACGGTATTCGAACCTCTCGCCGTTCTTGTGTTCCACAACGAACGAAAATAATCCGCTGTTGGGAACATTTACTCCGGCGATCGAATGTTCTCCAGCCTTCAGGCTACAGGCGATGCTTTGGCCAGAGATATTTGCCCAAAACTTGAGTCCAGCAGGGTTTTTCTCCATGCAGTACTGAAGAAGGGCTTTCAGGCGTTCTTCAGTGAGCATGAAGTTTTGACTTCCGGTTTTTTTGTTCATTCCCTAGTTCTCTTGAAAACGTTAAAAAGGACAGCTGTTTCGTGTGTATACCAAATACATAACACACGTAGACATTATCCTACATCTATTTGTGTATTATGTAAAATATCTTTTATTTACTTAGCGCTTCCTCAATTGCAGCTTTGAAATACCCTATAGATTGAGCTCCACTTATTGGTGATACTATCTGATATCCTTTTTTATTTTTTAATAATACAAAAGTGGTGGGTGTTCCGTCTACTCCAGCATTGAATCCATCTTCTAGAGATTTACTTACGATAATTGAAGCTTCTTGACCATTCATACAAGATGTAAATTTAGGAACATCTAGACCAATATTTTTTGCAATTATTTCTTTTCCATCTTTTTGTAGTGCTGTAAATCTTAATGTATTTGGATTTTGTGTGGAGAGTTTGTAACCATACAATGTGTCTATATAGTCATATAATCCTTTTTTACCGCCGACTATGCCAGCACAAGCAATAGCGCGAGATTCATCAAATGCATTAGGATGTATTTGTAGTGGCCAATGTCTATATACAAAAGCTATTTTATCTCCATATTCATTTCTAAGCTGTTTCATTGTTGAATGTGACTTTACACAGAATGGACATTCAGGATCTGAATATTCAATGACTACAACCTTACTATCTGTTTTCCCATCTACGTAATCAGATGAATCTACAGGTCTGCCAGCAAACATAGAAGTAGTAGGTGATGACTGACTAGATTCTCTTACAATAAATCCGTAGCTTATTATTCCAATAGAAATAATAAAAGCACCAAGCAATATGGCAATAGGGGTTGTAAGTTTTATTTTTTTAAAGGTCTCAGTAGCACTTTTTATGAAATGATGAATTTTCTGCATAGTGGTTTATACTGTACGAGTATACCATGACTCAAGTATCGTTATTTTCTAAGAATATTTTTAAAAAAGTCCTTGTGAGCGGACTGTTGGAGTTTACTCCTATTTTAGTATTTATACTTTCTTATCATCGTTTTCATATATATAAGGCAACTTTTATCTTAATGTTAGTTACTGTTATATTTACTTTTCTTACATATTTTTTCCAAAAGCGTTTGCCATATCTAGCTATTTATATAGCAATACTTACGGTATTATTCGGATATCTAACAATCTCACATCATAAGCCTAGTTTTATACAAGTAAAAGATACTATGTATGATATAACTTGTGCCCTCACTCTTTTAATAGGTCTTATGATTAATGTTCCATTTTTAAAACTGGCGTTTCAAAGTGTAATACCTATGACAGTTCGTGCTTGGAATAAGCTTACTTATGGATGGATTTTATTTTTTATAACAGGTGCCATTCTTAATGAATATGTTCGTAGGAATCATTCTTTAAATACTTGGTTTGAGTTTAAAGGCTTAATGGTTATAGCTACAAGTTTGTTTGCCATTACACTTCTTTATTTTGTTTATGAAAAAGATACACATACTCATATGGAGTAATCGTGATAGACTTTTAATATGAATCAGATAATCATATTCTGCGCTACATATCTTATTTATATAAGTGCTTTGTATGCTTTTTATCATGTACTTTCTAAGCATGAGAAGAAACACCACATTCGTCATATTATAATTATCTTTGGGACTGCTGTGTTATCTTGGATTGTTGCGCATTTTTTGAAAGGTGTTATCACACATCCAAGACCAGATGTGGTTACTCTTATAAAACCAGATGATTTATATAGTTTCCCATCTGGACATGCTACATTTATGTTCGCTCTTGCTTTCAGTATGTATGGATTTGATAAGAGAGCTGGAAAGTATATTTTTCTTATGGGATTAATCACTGGGATCGCTAGAGTTCTAGCAGGTGTTCATTTTTGGTATGACATAGTAGGAGGTTTTATACTCGGAGCTTTTGTTTCATCTATGTTTGTAATGTTTGCAAAACATTTACGAGATTAGTTTTTTCACAGAATTTAAATAATATATAAAGTAGTACATGTTACACTTTATATATCTTTATGCGTCTATCGCACATCACCATACAAGGGTTTAAATCCTTTGCAAAGAAAACTACGCTTGATGTAACTCATCAGGTTACTGGAGTTGTCGGACCAAATGGAAGTGGGAAGTCTAATATTGCGGAAGCTATAAGATTTGTTTTAGGAGAACAGTCAGTAAAAAGTATGCGTGGCAAGACTGGTACGGATGTCATTTTTAAGGGCTCTGAACATTTACCGGCATTATCGCGTGCATCTGTCACGATGGTTATTGATAATAAGAATAAAACAGTAAAAAGTATAGATACAGCACATGCAAATCCAGATCTCGCACCATTTCTTGTTTATGATGAGCTTACTTTATCTCGTGTAAT
>JAHFND010000032.1 GCA_023267475.1 bacterium
TTTTATCTTTTCTTAATAATTCATCTACGTGCTGTCTGTTTTTTTCTCCATAATCTATTTCTACATCAAAAAACGGGATTGTTTTTACAGGTAGACGCTTCATTACAGTGTGACGAAGTTCGCTACGCATTCTTTTTGCGAAATCTAATGCCGCTGGTTCTTTTTCTTCTGGAATAGCCGTTATAAAAATAGTACCATGTTGCATGTCAGGAGAAACTTCTGCGCGAGTAACTGTTATTAGTGAAGCACCGGATGATTCACGTTGAAAGAAATCTTGTGCAATAGCAAGAATCTCTAACGCGAATTGTATTTGTCTTTTTGACGGAGCCTTATTTATTTCCATAATTTTAAATACGTAGCTTCTCTACTTGTACTGCTTCTAATACATCAGATGGAATAATCTCAAACTTACTTTCTACTTGTAGTCCACATTCATTTCCTTCATTTACTACATCGGTCTTTATCTTTTGTGATTGTAGTTCTATGATGCGTCCACGTCCTAGTTCTACTCCACGGCGAATTATTTTTACAGTGCCACCATTTTGTATTTTTCCTGTTTCCACTTTTCCTCCGATGACATGCTTATCTTTTTGTGAAGAAAAAGTACGCATTACTTTTAGAGTTCCAAGTATCACTTCTTTTTCTTCGTATGGTAGGCGATCTTGTACTACGGTATCAAACCATTCAGATAGTTTATAAATAATATCAAATAATTCTGGTTTAATATTGAATCTGTCTGCTTGGTCACGTGCCTTTGCTTCCATCTTTACTGTGAACCCAATGATTACAGTTTTTTCATCTGATGATGCAAGCATGATGTCTCCTTCAGATATTGCACCCACTCCTTCTGCTATGATTTTTATTTTTACATCATCTGTCTCTCTCTTCTTTAATTCTCTTTTAACAGCATCAAGTGTCCCTAGTGAGTCAGCTTTTACCACTACTGGGATCACTACTTTTGCATTACGATAAATTCTTGGGTCTACTATGTCTTTTACTGCACTTGCTTTCGCTTCTTCTTGTAGTTTCTCTATTTCTTTTTTATCAGATGAAGAAATAAATATTGCTCCTGCTACTGGTACTTCATCAAATCCAGTTACTTTGATTGGTTGACCTGCGTGAGGATTTTTAATTACTACACCTTTGAAATTTTCAATAATACGAATAGGGGATAATGCAGTACCTGCAAGTATTGAACCGGATGTTGCGAGTGTTCCATCTTTAATGATAAGAGATGCAGATATTCCACGCTTTGGATCTACGAAACTCTCAAGCACGAATCCAGAAGCGTCACTTCCAAGATTTGCAGTAAGCTCATTCATTTCTACAAGTAATAATAGAGTTTCAAGTAAGAAATCAATTCCTTGTCCAGATTTAGCAGATATTTCTACGCATGGTACATCTCCACCGTAGCCTTCTATATATATTCCATTTTCGACAAGAGAGTTCTTTGTCTTTTGAATATCAGCGGCTGGCTTGTCTATTTTGTTTATCGCCACTACGTATGGAAGTTTACGAGCATCTATTGTTTTCCATGCTTCAAGAGTTTGAGCTTTCACTCCATCTTCTGCAGACACTATTAAAATAGCGATATCTGCGATTTCCACTCCACGTTCGCGCATACTTTGGAATGCTTCATGTCCTGGCGTGTCTAAAAATGTTATAGACTTTGTAGCTCCACCTGTAAGCTTGTGCTCTACTTCGTACGCAGAAATTCTTTGTGTGATTCCACCAGCTTCACCTTCTACTACATTTGATTTGCGAATGAAATCAAGAAGAGATGACTTTCCATGATCAACATGCCCAAGTACTGCTATTACGGGCTGACGAGAAACAATCTCCTTTGTAGAAGTTTTTGACATATAAATTATCGCACCATTATAACACAATTATGTAAAGATTCCTACTTCTTGTGCGCAGTTTTTGCTTCTTCTAATACTCCTTTTTCTTCGTCAGTTAAATCATGAGAGCTTACATAGTTATTTATAGGTTTTGCAAACATACTAAAACGGTCACGATGATGAAGAGAAGAAAGTATTACGCCGTTTCCTTGTTCGTTTAGGAGTGCGATCGCAAATGATTGGTTACTACTATTTGAATCAAAAGCTTTAAATCGTATTGTGGAGATATTTCTCACACACTGTGATAAGCGTTTTTCTAAATCAATAGCATGTTTTGCTATTAATTCGTCATGCTCCTTTAGATTGTCTACTTTATCAAGATATTCACGAATTATATTTTCAAGATTTTTCCCGTTCTCACCGCGCATGAATAGTGAGAGTTTGTAATATTGGTGAATAGTTGTGATAAGTAAAAGTATTGTGCATCCAAGAAGTATGACTACAGTGTATGGGGAAGTTGTATAAGTAAGGAGAGTATTCATGTAGAAGAAATTGTAACACAGTAGATTTATTTATGTGTGTATAAATTTAGTATTATTAAAATTTTTTAATTCTGATATTATGTATGTCAGTAGTCGGCTGTTCACAGCCAGAAGGGAGGTGATCCGTATCTAGCCTTGTTAAAAGAGTGACCTTAAAAAGATGGAAATCTTTTTAAGGGGAGAAGTGCGGGGCGCCAAGGCGCCCCGCTTTACTTTTTATTATTAAAAATATCACCATATTTGGCAGTACTTGACAAATATGGAAGGGGGTGCTATACTGGTATTTGTAACACAAGCAGTGTAGTTTGCAGTACAATCCCAACCAAACGAAGAGGAAAACCAAGCCATGAACTCGCCTGTCTCTGTCATGTGAGTGACGCAGGCGAGTGGATGTAGGTAGTCTTTTTCTTTACTCTCTCAAAAAGATGTAAATCGTAAATCAAGGTAATCAATCTTGGTCGCCCACGCATAAAATTCTCAGGGCGATTGCAGTGATCCGCCGGTGCCCCCTTCGAGGCCGCCGGCGGATTTTCTTTTTTATAAAATGGATTTTGTTGTAGTATAGATATATGTCAATGTTTTCGAATATTTTTAATAAGAAAAGAGTGTATTTAGATAATGGAGGAGCGACTCAAATAGGGGCGCGCGCGAAGCGCGCGCTTTTAGAGTCTTTAGATGTATATGGAAACCCATCATCTATTTTTAAAGAAGGAGTAGATGCTTCAAAACTTTTAAATGATGCTCGTAAAAAAATCGGCATGATTATAAATTCTCGTGCTCACGAAATATACTTCACTTCCTCTGGTACTGAGAGTTGCAATCTTGCAATACTTGGCACTTATTATGCATGGAAGAAAGAAAACGCTCACATAAAAACTCTTCCTCATATAATTATCTCTTCTATAGAACATCCTGCAGTTATGGAAGTGATAAATCATTTGATGATCAATTCTTTAGCAAATGTCACTTATCTTCCAGTTTATGAAAATGGAATTGTAAAAGTACAAGATGTAAAAGATGCAATCACTAAAGATACTATTTTAATAAGTGTGATGTATGCAAATAATGAAATAGGAACAATACAACCAATAAAAGAAATCGGACGCGTGCTTGAAGAATATAAAAAAGAAAACAAAAGTGTCTATCCATATTTTCACACTGATGCATGCCAGGCAGGAAATTATTTGAATTTAGATGTATTTCGTCTAAAGGTGGATATGATGACATTAAATAGTAGTAAAGTGTATGGTCCTAAAGGGGTAGGGGTGCTTTATAAAAAAGAAGGAGTAAATATTTCTCCAATAACTTATGGTGGTGGACAAGAAAGAGGCCTTCGTAGTGGCACAGAACAAGTGTCACTCGCTGTATCATTTGCAGAAGCTTTATCTGAAGCACAAGAAATTAAAGAAAAAGAAAGTGAACGCTTGATAAAAATAAGAGATCTTTTTAAAGAAAGATTGAGTAAGGGATTGCCACAGGTTGTTTTTTATGGAGATTTTAATAACAGACTTCCAAATAATATAAATTGTCGAATCCCTGGAATTAGCAGTGAAGAAATGATTTTACGATTAGATGCGAAAGGGTTTTCTGTATCACACAAGTCAGCTTGTGCGTCTTCGGTGGATGATAGTAGTTATGTAATAAGGGCGCTCGGTGCAACAGATGAAGAAGCAAAAGAGAATATTCGCATAACTATGGGAAGAAGTACAACACTAGAAGATATGGATAAGTTAATTGATGCTATAGAAAATATTGTTTCTAAATTTGCAAAATAGTCCTTTGGATATACACTCATATATTATGTATACACCAAAAGATTTTTCACATTTATTAGGAATAACAGGAATGAGTGATGCACTTTTAAACAATCACTTCACTTTGTATCAGGGCTATGTGACTAATACAAATAAGTTGATGGATTTAATGAAGACAAAAGAAGTAGGTACTCCAGAATATGCAGAGTTACATCGTAGATTTGGCTGGGAATGGAATGGTATGCGTCTTCATGAACTATATTTTGGAAACATGGTGAAAGGTGGGGTGAATTTAAGTGAAAGAATTTTAAAACAAAAGATTGAAGCGACTTGGGGAACAGTTGAGAATTGGCAGAAAGATTTCGTAGGACTTGCTTCTATGCGTGGGATAGGATGGGTGATACTTGCTCATGATAAAAAAGATGGAGTGCTATTTAATGTGTGGGTAAATGAACATGAC
>JAHFND010000033.1 GCA_023267475.1 bacterium
TCTTAATCCAAACGGCGAATTTGTTGCCTGTGCGGAATATATGCTCTCGTTTAGACCCGATAAATTCAAACCTAAAGGTGAGTCCGAGAGCTACCGCCACATAAAGCTCATAAGGCACAGCAAGCTGAATCATTGGGGTCGCTGTACATTTGGACCGTTTGATTTATTGAAAAGTGACCTCGATGAAGCGACGTCACTCAAGATAAAACCATTCGCAGACGAACTGGGGATTACCACAAAGTCCCTTTGTGAACTCCTCGTAAAAAACAGTCCGTATCTGTAACCGAGCACACCTTTTGACTAACGACCTGAAGGAATCAGAATGAGCCAAAAAGAAGCGCAATTCATCGTGTACTGGATGGCCGCAATGGCACTGGGGCTGATGGTCGCTATGCCGGCCATAGTAACCGTAGGTTTCTGAAACTGCCGAAAGGACAAAAATGCCTTTCGGCATTTTTGTTTTTAATCAATCTAAAGGATTTAAGAAAATTATAATTTTGTTAAATACTTTTTAAGTCGTTCATCACTGCATCGACATCACTAGTATCATATCTTGGTGCCATATATGATTGTCCACCGATTTCTTCACGCATTCCATTTACTCTTCCTTCTGGTTCATTTATTTTTAAGTTAACGCGTGCGTTATTCTTCATTCCAACAACACGAAGAAGTGTACGAAGCGCTTTGGCTGTTGCACCATCACGCCCAATTATCTTACCCATATCTTCCCCTGCTACATCAAGAGTAATTAATACTCCCATTTCATCAACTCGTCTTTCTACTTTCACCTTATCTGGATTTTCTACTAATGCTTTCACTACATATTCAACAAATTCTTGATCTTTCATATATATTTTTTATTCTATTTCAGTGTACCAATCATGCGGGCTTATAAATAAAAGTTATTCACATAAATTAAAATCTCTGCGTTGTGCAGAGATTTTAATTTATGCTTTCTTCTCTTCTTTTTTCTGAGGTGATTTCTTTGGAAGAACGTTTTTCTTCTTTCCTTCAATCACACCTTTTGAAACTAGAAGATTGTGTACTGTCGGTGTGACTTGAGCTCCAACTGAAATCCAGTGCTTCACTCTGTCACCCTTAGCTTCAAAAATTCCCTGCTTTACATTATATGTTCCTAGAATCTCAGTAAATTGTGAAGTCTTTGGTTTAAGTGTACTTTCGGTGCAAATAAGACGGAAATGTGGGTCGTTCTTGCGTCCTGTACGTTGTAATCTGATTTTTAACATGTTCCCCATTCTACCACAAAGTTCTAAAAAAGAAAAGACCCGTAGGTCTATTCTCCCTACGGGGTTGTCTGGTTGGACTTACGCTAGTCCATTCGGATTGATCGCCTTTCGCACGATGCATTCTGTCTCATCTTGATTGCATATATGCGAGCCCAAATTTAGGGCATCTTTAGTAAGTGGGCAATCACATTTCAAGCCTTTTCCACGAGGGCAATCACTATTCCCCTGCTGTGGTGCGCACACTTCCTCCCTAAATATTTTCCTTATTTTTATTAATGTCTTCGCGTTCTGTGCTCATCTTTTTCCCTGCTTGAGTTGAAAGAAAACAAAAACTTCAAAACAAATTATACAACGAAATATAGCTGTACGTCAAATATTTAAGCAACCAATGAATAGTCAATTACTCTCATTTCTAGATTAGCATTCTTGACCTTAATTTTGACTGGTGTACCTATCTTCCATTCAACTCCAGATCTCTCCCCAAATACTCTTCCACCTTTCTGATCATAGTTATAAAAATCAGTTCCTAGATCTCTTAACCTTATCATTCCTTCACATTTACTTTTCTTCTCTTCCACATAAATACCCCATTCAGAAACTCCAGTCACCATACCATCAAATTCCTGTCCGATACGATATGACATATACTCGACTTGCTTATATTTAATTGATCCACGCTCTGCATCAGATGCTTCTTTTTCACGACGACTAGCTTGCATACATAACTTATCATAGATACCACGCTCTGTTTCTTTAGGCATATCTCCATCTAAAACTCGCATAAGTAAACGATGTGTGAGTACATCAGGATATCTACGAATAGGGGAAGTAAAGTGTGAATAATATGAAAATGCTAGTCCATAGTGTCCTACATTCTTAGTGCTATAAATAGCTTTTGCCATAGAACGAGTAATATGCACTTGGAGAAGCGCCTTCTCAGGTCTATCACCCATACGTGCTAATAAATCATTTAAATCTTTCGATGGAATAAGTCCATCCATGAATCTCACATGTTCTCCAAGCCCACGAATATATAAATCTAAATCATGCATACGATCTGGATCTGGCTTATCGTGGATACGATAAATACAAATTGCTTTCCCCTCTCCATTTACTTCTTCTTGTTTTTTTGTAATAAATTTACTTACTGATTGATTTGCAAGCAACATGAATTCTTCAATCAATTTATTTGTATCTATTCTTTCTTTTACATATACATCCACCGGTACGCCCTTTTCATCTAGCTTAAATTTAACCTCCTCAGTCTCTAATTGTAGTGCACCATTATCAAATCTCTTTTTCGTTAATTTTTTAGCAATTGTATTTAATATATTTAATTCTTCAAAGAAATCTCCACTCTTTGTATCAAGAGTTGTTTGTGCGTCTTCATATGTATATCTACGATGAGAATTTATAAGCGCGCGACCATACCATTCATTGTGGATATTTCCCTCATCATCTATTTCAAGTACACAAGACATAACCAATCTATCTTTACCTTGTACTAGAGAACACAGATCATTAGATAAAACTTCTGGAAGCATTGGAATACATCTATCTACCAAATATACAGATGTCTCACGCGCTATAGCCTCTTCATCGAGATGCATTCCTGGACGCACATAAAAAGAAACATCTGCAATATGAATACCTACTTCGTATCTATTACCTTCTTTTGCATTCTCTAATTTCTGAAATGAAATCGCATCATCAAAATCCTGTGCATCAACTGGATCTATTGTGAATGTAGGAATATTTCTGAAGTCGCGTCTATTTGCTTTGTCTTCTTCTGTAATGCCACGTTCTTTTATATCTTGTGCCTCTTTTGTTACATCTTGATTATGTTTATCACTAAATCCACGTTCAAGAGCATAAGCTAGCATTTCTGCATCATTTTCTCCTGGATGACCAAGCACGACTGACACTTCACCTATTGGGGATTTTTTAGGATCTGACCAATTAGTGATCTTTACCACAACCTTCATACCAACCTCTGCATCTTTTCTAGCATTATTCGGAATGATTACATCTGTATACATTCTCTTATCATCAGGAACCAAGAAAAACATTCCATTTTCTTCTTCCAATTTTCCAGCATAGCCTTTCTTTCCTCTCTCTAAAATTTTTAGTATCTTCCCGTAGAGTTGATCTTCGCCTTTATCATTTTTTTTCTTACCCAATAACTCTACTTCAACTATATCCCCATGTAGTGCAGTATTTAAATGGCTATGATCGACAAAAATAGCACCTTCGTGCTCTAGTTCCGTTACTCTTACATAACCGTCTTTTTTTGATGTAATACTTACCGATCCTGTATACGTACGTTCCATAATTAATCTAATTATAACATAAAAATCACCCGAGCAGACCTAATTGTCACGCTCGGGTATCAAAGATGAAAATCGATTTGTATCTCGGCATCTTTTTTTATTTCTCCTATTTTTACTTCTCCGAGATATTCTAAGAATTCAACCAATGCGACCGTAGCCAGTGTCCTTTCATTTTTTTCCAAGATAAGAAAAGGGTACCTGTAGAATGCTACGCTTGGGAGATCGTCTACTACACCAAGCAAGACATCTCTTAATTCATTAAACCTTCCTCTGCGCACCCCTGTGTGTGGAGTAACAAAAAGACGATTCATAAATGATAGCCAATTACTGAAAAACTCAAAGATGAGTTCTTTCTTTCCGTGATAAGCTTCGACACACATATTCTTTCTTGCTTTCTTCACGAATAAATCGAGCTCCTCTTGAGTTAATGGTTCGATATGAATCATAAACTCTCCGAGAGAATGTGCTAAGTTATAAACATAATACGATAAAATATACAAAATGTCAATTACGCACTCTTTGCAAATTCTTCTGCTTGTTTAAATTCTATA
>JAHFND010000034.1 GCA_023267475.1 bacterium
TAGTCAGTGCTATTTGTTAGGTGCTAAAGATTCAGGACGGTGATCTAAACCCGAAAACCATACAGGTATTTTACCTGTATGATTTTTTTGAGTACCTTCCAAAAGTACTTACTGAGAGAAGGTAAGGATGTAGAAAAACGTGAATTACTCGTATGTTTCAAAGGTCAGATCAAACTACAAAATAAACAAATTAGCCTAGCTTAACTGTTTTGACCTACTTATTCTTCAGCCAAGCTTTAATTTTTTCTAAACATCCATCCATATCATCTCGAATTTCATAAACCCAGAATCTTTTTACATCCCATCCTAATTCAAACATACGCTGATTTCTCATTTGGTCTCGATAACATAATTCGCCAGTCCAGTCTTTATGATAATGCTCACCATCGACTTCAATATTCAATCTTCTTTCTCCATCAAAGAGAGCAAAGTCTAACGTATACATTTCTTCTTGATATTGAGGAATTGCACGGATGCCACTTTGGTGCAAAGCTTTGTAAAATACATGTTCCCAATCTGAGACTCTTTCTGGATTCTTCACTATTGGATACTCAGGACCTAGTTCTTGACTTTGATTGTTTCTTTTACTCTTATGCTTACCAATTTCACTTACATGTTGAGCAAATTTTTCCATGTAATGTACATCAGAATGTAGGACTGCATTATAGTTACCAATAACAAGCAACATCGCTCTTGCTCGTGTTATTGCCACATTGAACAAGTTTCCAGACTTTTTAAGGAAAACAGTTGAACCAATTGGCATGCCGCTGGATACGACAGGAGAGAAGATAATTATGTCTCTCTCATCACCCTGAAAGGTGTGGACTGTTTCACTTATAAATTCGCATGTTGAAAGCCATGTCGATAGCTGAGCATCGTCAGTGATCATCCGAGTGATCAAATTTGCCTGCGCTCTAAAAGGACTCACAACACCAATGGTGCCCTTGTACCCCTGACTAGCTAGCCTTTTAAGTTCGGCAACAACTTCTTCGGCTTCTTTTTTATTCTGAGATCCGCTTCCAGACGGAGCCTTTTCAGCACGACCTTCAACATTAATCCACCTAACCCCCATCTCTTCGCCCTTAGGACGCTTGAGAGAATTATACCGAGTCGCAATTCTCAAACGACCTTCGTAAAAGAATTCATTCGAAAAGTTAATTATATCGGCATGAGATCGGTAGTGATCTCGTAAATCTACGATACCGTTTCCCTGAGAAAGACCTGAAGCAAGATCAAACAAAGAATTGTAAGAATATGCCCAATCACTATGAGTATCTAAAAGACCGTACCTCTCCAATAGGCGTTCGTCTTGCTTCTTAGAGATTGGACTGATGTGAGATAACTGCTTTGGATCCCCAATCACAACAGCTTGTTTAGCTCTGTACAAGAGTGGAAGTGCAGAAGCAATGTCACACTGACTTGATTCATCGAAGACGACTAAATCAAAAATGCCTTTTGCTAGAGGAATTCTACCTTTAGCCGAAAGAGATGTTACCGCCCAAGACGAAAGTATATGAGAAACCTTTTCTGTAAGTCCAAAATAGCTTCTCCACACCGCTTTTGTAGGGTTTGGTTCAGACACCATTTGTAAGGTTGATCTATACTGGCTCAAAAGAAGTCTTTCGCTCTGAGAAAGACGACCAATCTGCAATTTCAGCCATAGCTTCCACAGATCACTAGATTCACGAGACATTCTTTCTATAAGCCCCAAGCGTTGTTGAGTAAGTTTTTCAAGAGATTCTGTTCTCTGGAGTTCATCTAATGCATCGTAATATTTCCGTAGATTAATAATCTGATTTAGTCGATGCTCCAAAATACCGAGAAATAAATTCCAAGGCTCTTGTTCTAAGCTATTTAACGGAGCTGAAGGTTGTTCAACTTCAATTTTTAAAAATAAATTTTTAAGTTGACTGCTCTTTGTCGTGATTTCACGGTAAATCTTTTTCTTGAAGAAGAAACTCGCGAGACTGGCAAAAAATGATTTAGTCGGATTCAAGACCTTTTTCAAATCTTTCTTAAACTCTTCTACCTTGGATTGAACTTCAACGATCTTCTTATCTCTAATGAAAGTAAACAAATCTCCTGACAGTTCAGTACGTACATTTTCAATATCTCTATCTAACTTATCAACAGTGTTTCTTAGTACAATTAAGTCATTAATTTGAGAGTCGATAGTTAGGAGTTCAGTATGGATTGCTTCAAACTTACCTCTGCGTTCACTAAAGTCTTGTTCGTCTTGAGGATCTATTTTTGTGGCAAGAAGATTTGAAAGATGAGAGACTAATTGATCCTGATAATCACCCTTACCACCAAGACGTAATAGAAGAGGACGGGTACCTATGTTATTGACCCGACTTTCAACCACATCAACAGCTTTGTTGTTCTTGCTTGCAAAAAGAACTCTCTTTTTCTGCCACGCCGCATTTATAAGTAAGTTTGTTACTACTTGAGATTTTCCAGTTCCAGGAGGACCAGTAATAACAGAAAGATTATTTACTAATGCATTTTGAACAGCTTCCCGTTGTTCTAAATTCATAGGAAACACTTCAAGAAGTGACTCTAAATTCCTTTCGATCCCAGGTTGAATACTTCGATGAATCCATTGACCTAAAGCTGTATCTTTATAATCTTGCTCAGAAAGTTTAGCTAATTGATTTAATTCATATTCCAGACCCTGAGTAAACTTGTTAACAGGTTCTTGTATTTTGAGAATAACTGCACGATTTAAAATTCCTTCGGTTGTACATTCTTGTAGTGAGGGTGACTTACTGAGATTGCTGGGGTCAGTTTCTTCAATCCACTGCCATTCAGGTCTAAGACTTCGGAGACGCTGAACGAGCTCATCTAATTCGAGTTGCTCACCTTCGCCAGAAATACCTAATTCTTCTTCAAGGGTAACAAGTTCTCTAACAAGCTCTTCTCCCTTAGCGTTTGTAAAGCGTTCAAAAACAGTTCGATTTATTGTAGGAAAATTAAAGTCTATGCTGACTCCATTTCCATCTTCTTGAATTTTTATAGGAAATAGAAATACTGGGTTAACAAAATAACCTTCCCAGTCTGATTTATTTGAATGAGCATGTGATAAAGCAACAGGATAACCAAAATAAAGATTCTTTGATTTATCTCTTTTTGCAACACCGAGGAAGCTCTGAACTTCAGATGATTTATAAAAATCAGATACATCTTCAAAGGAAGTCGGAAGTGACTCAAGCTCCTTATAATCCAAACCGTGTTTACTTTGAGCAAATACACTTACTTTTGCTCCAGAATCTTCGGCAATACATGATAGATAATAATTACAGAGCCGTGACAATGGAGTATCAACGGATGCTGGAGTAGATACAGATTTCTTTGCCTTTTCATCTCCCTTTATGAACCAATTATATGCAGAGTCCTGCTTACACTGATCGCGTAATTGTCCATATAGAAATTTATTAACTTCTGTCTTATCTATACCAATAGCCTTTGCAATATCACGTGCTTTACTGCCAGGGTTTCCCTTTAAGAAAGTAATTATTTTTGTAGATGTAGTTTGTTCAGACATATTTACTTTAAGAGTTCGTCTGCGGAGACACCAACTGCTTTGGCTATTTTAGTAATTGTTGTAAGTGTTGGGTTTGTCTTTCCGTTTTCTATATTACTAACAAACCCTCGACTAGCCCCAAGTGAGTTCGCAATATCACTCTGGGAAATATTCTTTTCCATACGAATACGTTTTAGATTCTTACCTAATCTTTTTGCGTCATTTTCCATAGAGATCAGTATATCATATTGTTATTTTAAAATATAACATTCATAAATTTTATCCGAACTACAAAAAGCCACCCAACATGGGTGGCTTTTTGTTTTTAAATACTGCTCACAGCAGGTAAGTTTTTACGGAATAGTTCCTCATGCGTCTCAGTCTCCTGAGTTAGCATAGGTTTGCTGGGGTACAAGGATTCGAACCTCGATACTCAGGACCAAAACCTGATGTCCTACCATTAGACGATACCCCAATATTATGTTGTGTGATTGTTGTTGTTAAGTCATTGAGACACTTTCTCT